>DAIMYK010000304.1:0-2708 GCA_036734525.1 Sediminibacterium sp.
CTTCCGGTAACATCAATGATTCGTGTAGATAGCGTCAAAACTACATTCGATCCTAACACCGCCTCCTTTTCACCCCGAACACCCTCGACAACGATGCAACGACTGCCGATAAAACATCCATCTTCCACAATCACGGGACTCGCCTGGAGCGGTTCTAGTACACCCCCGATACCCACACCTCCACTCAGGTGAACATTCTTACCTATTTGAGCGCAGCTCCCCACAGTTGCCCAGGTATCCACCATGGATCCTGTATCAACATAAGCCCCAATATTCACATACGACGGCATCAGAATAACTCCCTGGGCAATATAACTGCCATATCTGGCAGTTGCAGGGGGAACAGCACGAACACCGAGATCCTGATAACCCTGCTTCAACAACATCTTGTCGTAAAATTCAAAAGGCGCTAAATCCCAGGTTTGCATCGGCTGGATTCCAAAGTACAACAAGATCGCCTGTTTCACCCACTCATTGACCTGCCAGCCATCTTCTGCGGGCTCCGCCACCCTCAACCTGCCTTTATCCAGTTCTTCAATCACTGACCTTACAGCATCCGCATAATTAGCCTCCTTCAATAATACACTGTCGTTCCTTGCCGTCTTTATCAACTCCTTGAATTCCATAGATTTCATTTTTGCAAACATACAATGAGAATTTTATACCTGTTTATTTCAGCGCTATAACGTAATTTCCCCTCTGCATGATGAGTTTCTCCTTTGAATATGATATCGAACCTTGCCTGCAAGTGTTGCAATCGGGTGGCCTGATATTGTATCCTACTGATACAGTTTGGGCCATTGGTTGTGATGCTACCAATGTCGATGCAGTGGAACGTATCTATCGGTTGAAAAAAAGGGAACATAACAAAGCCATGATAGTTTTGGTAGCCGATGAAAAAGACATCCTGACCTATGTAACCCAAACAGATTTGCGCGTCTTCGATTATATCAAGGGGGTTCATCAGCCAACAACCGTTATCTATGAACAGGCAATCGGACTCGCTCACAATTTGCTCGCTGAAGATGGGTCCGTCGGAATTCGGATTTGTAAGGATATTTTCTGCAGACAATTGATCAAGCGTTTTCGGAAACCTATTGTCGGCACATCTGCTAATATCAGTGGCTACCCTGCGCCGACTTCCTTCCATGATATTGATGCGCTCATTCTGCGGGGTGTCGAGTATGTGGTGAACTATCGGAGGGATGATCCCCTTCCCGGTCGTCCTTCCTCCATCGTAAAATCTGCAAAAGACGGAAATATTACCATTGTAAGACCCTGAATTATTTCAAGATTATTTTTTATTGTACCGTCTGTTTCGGGGCGGCTTATAGTAAATTTGCTTCGTGTCCAAAATTCTGATCATACAAACAGCATTCATAGGTGACGCAGTGCTTGCAACTGCTTTGCAGGAAAAAATTCATGCTACCGACCCGACTGTTGAAATTCATTGGCTTGTTCGGAAAGGAAATGAAACCTTGTGGGCCGGACATCCTTATGTGACCAAAGTATGGATTTGGAACAAATGTAAAAATAAATACACTGAATTGTATCGTCTCATGAGGTCGATCAGGGCAGAGCGTTATGATCGGGTCATCAATGTGCAACGTTTTGCTGCGACGGGATTATTAACCGCCATGTCAGGGGCCGGAGAGACTATTGGGTTTGATAAGAATCCCTTTTCCCGATTTTTCACCAAAAGAATACCCCATCTTATCGGCGAGGAAGAAAAGTCTTTGCATGAAATCGAGAGAAATCAACGCCTGATTGCCCATTTTACGGATCAACAGCCGGCACGTCCGCGTCTCTATCCTACCGAATCAGATAGACAAAAGATCGCTCCTCTGACTCGGGAACCCTATATCTGTATTGCACCCGCATCAGTATGGTTCACCAAACAATTTCCCCCACAACAATGGGAACAATTGATCAAGCAATTGCCGAAAAATCTCACAGTTTATCTTTTGGGTGGACCGGGTGACAGAAAGTTATGCGAGCAAATCATCAAAGAAAGTGGATATGAAAAGATCAGTAATCTATGTGGGGTTTTGAACTTTCTTTCTTCTGCTGCCCTGCAGCAGGGGGCTGTGATGAATTATGTGAATGATTCCGCACCGCTTCATTTTGCGTCTTCTATGAATGCACCGGTCACTGCTGTGTATTGATCTACCTTGCATGCATTCGGATTCGGAACCCTCTCCGATAACAGCCATGTGGTTGAGACAACCCTGCAATTGTCCTGTCGCCCCTGCGGACTGCATGGGAAAGTCGCTTGTCCGGAAAAACATTTCCGCTGTGCCGCAACCATCACCACAGAACAACTGCTGCGTGTGTTGCCCAACACCAACTGAAACAATTGTACATTTGCCGGGCATGTTTATCCATTGTACACCACAAGAAAGTAAATTATTATCAGTCGTAGCCTCCCGTGCCGCGGAACTGGGATTTCCCTGTTTTCTGATAGGGGGGTTTGTTCGGGATAAGATCATGGGCAGACCGGTGGATGATGCTGATATTGTGTGTCTGGGTGATGGAATTCAACTGGCAAAGGCAGTGGCTGAATCCTTTCATCCGAAACCCTCATTGGCAGTGTTCAAAAATTTTGGGACAGCACAAATTAAATTACCGGGAATAGAGATAGAATTCGTGGGTGCCAGAAAGGAAAGTTATAGGCAAGCCAGCCGAAAGCCGGCAGTAGAGCAAGGGAC
>DAIMYK010000305.1:0-2469 GCA_036734525.1 Sediminibacterium sp.
CAATCAATCCCCAGGGACCATTGGCAGCATTCACAGCGAGAATTACATCGGTTCGGCTGAAACAAGCATGCACCATGGAGAAAAAAGAATGGATGAACTGACTGAGCACTTAGGTTTCAACAGTGGGAACATATACCAGATCAATTCCATTTACTTGTGCCGGAAAGCTGGTGAAAAGATTTTTATGGCAATAGATGGTTACATGGGTACCACGTGCCACCAGCCTTTCAGCCAGTTCTTTGGCAAAGGTTTCATATCCGCTGTACACATATGGATACCCCCTGGTTCCTATGATCGACACTCTCATGTGATGAACTTGATCATTTTATCTTCCCATGCTTCCCAACTGAATTTTTCCAACACCCTTTTCCGGGCTGCTTGTCCGGCTTGCTGCAGTTTACTTGGGTCGAGCCAGGAATTGATTACTGCAGCGGCGATATCTGCCCGATCGGGAGGTATCAGATCACCGGTAACACCCGATTCGATCATTTCAACAGCCCCGCCAAAATGTGTTGCAATAACGGCTTTGGCAGATGCCATGGCTTCGAGTATCACAGTAGGGAAGGGGTCGGGTTGTTGGGAAGGAAGGAGGAGCAGGTCAATGGTTTGCATGACTGCAGGTATGTCTTTGCGAAATCCGATCCACTGCACCACTTCTGACAGTCCAAGTTTTTGTATCTGCTCTTTCATTTCATCGTAGAGGTATTCATATCCGGGAAAAGCATCTCCGGCAAGTAGGAAACGCAATCGGGGATTTTTTTGGTGCAACTCGCTTGCAATGGAAATAAAATATTGCTGTCCTTTCCAATAATGCACCCTGCCAACCATTCCGATGACCAATGCGTCATTGGGTATGTCAAGTTCTTGTCGAATGTGGTTGTTGGCAGTCAGGTAGGGGGAATAGTCGATTCCATTGTGGATCACCGTGATTTTTTCGGCCGGTACTACTTCTTGCCAGGAATTTTTCACGGCAGAAGAAACTGCAATGATGCCATCGGCATAATGGCGCAACAGCCGGCCCAATATCTTTTTGAATATGACCGGCTTTTCTATGATCTCATGAACATGCCAGATGTGACGGATACCGCAATGCCTCGCTGCCAATGCCCCGGCCAGCACGCCTGTTGTATTGGAATACACCAAATTGATTCCTTCCTGACGGATGAATGTTGCCAATTTTTTCTTGGCTCTCTGCACATGCAGGAAGCGGTTCATCATGCCTCCCGGGGTAAAATATTTTCTGCGCAATATTCCCAGACGTTCAATGAGAACAGTTGCGCCGGCTGCTTCCAATGCCGGGACTAATGGACCTGTTGCAGAGAGCACCACCCAGCAATGGTGACCATGTTGTTGGAGTATGCGAACTGTTCCCAACAAAATCTTGCTGGCACCATATTCATCGGATGAGCTATGTAAGAGCAATATTTTCATGAATCGGTGCGCCGATTTTTGATGATGCGGGCAGGAACACCGGCTACCACACTGTAGGGTGGTACATCTTGCGTGACAACACTACCTGCTGCTACGACAGAACCTTTTCCGATGGTGACACCTGCCAGTATGATGCTGTTGGCAGCGATCCAGCAATCATCTTCAATTACGACTGACTCTCTTTTTACTCCCTGGCTTTTGATGGTGGCATCCGGGGAATCAAACACATGGTTTTCTGCATAGATGCTTACGCGGGGTGAGATCATCACATTGTTGCCGATCGAGATAAAGCCGGAGCAGCCAATATAGGAGTAAGGGCCGATGTTGGAATGATCACCCACCCGCAAGCCTTCACCGGGCTCACCGCCATACAGGTTGCCCGGGCGGATGATGGCATATTTGCCGACGGTTACGCGGTTGCCGAATATGATTTTTTGGGTGGAACGGGCATTGATTTCGGCATAATCTTCGATGATGAGTTGCTTGCCTGTTTCGAGGTAACCGGCATACCTGATAGATACCTGTTTACCCACCAATACCCAGCCGGAGGACTTGCCCATGAAACATTTTTCCCATAGTCCCCGCAATACAAAGGGAATTAATCGCCAGACAGTTATCAGTCGGTCAGCGGGGGAGAGTTTGTTTCCCAATCTTTCCTGGAGGGCTTGCCACATACAAATTTGCTAGGGGGCAAGTTACAATTAATGCCAGACCTGATAAAATGGGGTAAAAATGGTTTTGGCTAAGCAATGATGAGCATTTATGATGCGGTCAATTTAATGTGGGTGTGGCAATGCGCGCCGACGATTCAAGTAGGAAAACTCGAATGGTAAATGCCGCACCAATTGTAGGCTTGATGTTACCTAAGCGGGATACTTATTCTTTTTGATTATTAGCAAATTGGTCAAAATAGGGAATAAAACGCGGTTAAAATTGTATAAAATCGGTTATTAATTGCTATATTTGTGAAAATATCACAAAAATTGAATAATGTTAATTGAATTCTGACTATCTATAAATTATAACTATAAATCAACA
>DAIMYK010000305.1:2479-2708 GCA_036734525.1 Sediminibacterium sp.
TGCTTCTTTCGCATTGTAAGTCAAAAATGTCTCAGATGAAAGTGTGCTTTTTCATCCTTATAACAACAATAAGTTTACTCTTCTGAAGAGTGCTGCTGTATATGGCGCCAATGCAAGTGGTAAATCTAACCTGGTGAAAGCAATGATTTTTTTCAAAAAATTTATTCTTTCTTCTTCTAAATCTACACAAATTGAAGAACCGATTGATGTGGTCAATTTTATGTTAAGC
>DAIMYK010000306.1:0-2689 GCA_036734525.1 Sediminibacterium sp.
CCATGCCTAAAAAACGTTGACCGTTTTGACTGGTTAATTCCGGTTTATTCGGTAGTGTCCATGCCTAAAAAACGTTGACCGTTTTGACTGGTTAATTCCGGTTTATTCGGTAGAAAATTCATCTAGAAATTGAAGCCTTTTTCTCAGATTTCAAGGTGTTCGATGTCTCTGAAGTTTCTATCTTCAACACCGGTTCAATTTTCTGCTGCCGGGTTTCATTTTCCTTTTTTAGGATGCTCAAATGTATTTGATTTTTTTTGATTGCAAATGCGATTTCATGCATCATGCTATGGGAATGCAGACGAAATGATTGCGGCGCTTTCGCCGCATGAATGTAGCGGAATTCCCATAGCATGATGAGACAGCTCTGCTGTCCCCGGCGATAGTAAGGTGGGGGTGATAGCCGGAAAGCATCTTCTTTTAATTGTTTGTTTTTCATTTACTTAGACACATTCATCCTTTGAATTTCATTTGTGCTTACTCAGCTTTTTTTGTTTTAATCAGTCAAGGTTTGATCCGCTAATCCGTTTGTGGTTTGCTCCTCCATTGAGGTTGGATAGAGCATCCTCAATGGACTCTGACATTAATGGCCCGGGCTGCTGTTTTGTTGCTAACTCATTCTCTAAACCAATCGGGGTCTTTCTGCCAAGGGCTGAATGCGGCTTCTGGCTGTTGTACAAGTTTACAGCACGGACAACATTTATCCGAAGTTGTTGCTCGGTATCGGCTTGCCAGTATGCCAGATAATTATTCTTGATTATCCCGTTGATTCGCTCTGATTTGCCGTTTTCCCAAGCCATATCACACATACTGTTTCGCATCTTGTAACTGCTGGTTAATTCTAAAAAAGCCTTGTCGTAGTATTGACCTCCCCCATCTGAATGAAATATGATCCCTTCTCTTAGTTGGTGGTTGCGGGTCTTTATGGCTTCTCGCAGAGCAGGTAGTGTGGTTTGCTCTGTTTGCATACCCGCCGAAACCACATGACCCAGAATCCTCCTGGAGTAATTATCAATAATGAAGGTGATATAGCAAAACCGGTCTTTAAGCTTGTAATATGTCAAATCACTACTCCAAACCTGATCTATCCCATTGATAATAAAATCTTTGGTAAGATTCTCAAACTTCCCCGCTCCAATGCTGTAGGTCGTCCGTGTAAAGTTGATTTTCCTTTTGGTCATAAAACCATAGCGGTGACAAAATTGCTCAAATGCATCACGCCCCATACAATCCGGCTTTATCATGAAGTACATATATCGGCAGCACATGGTAGGATGGTCTTCCCTGATCCGCGTGATTATCACAGCCAATTGTTGTTCTTCCTTCTCCTGATTAAGGCTGCGGTTGAGCTTCTGGTGAAATGCCTGACGGCTCTGCATCTCAACTTTAAATAAAAAATTCAGGCTAAAGCTCACTTGTTCTCTGTTTTGCCAGAACCATAAGAAGGCCTTGTCCCTAACTTTTTTTTTATGTCAACCCCATACATTTCCTCGGCCAGCTCGATCATCTTGTCCCGAAAGTCCAACTGAACCTGCTTCTGGCCAATGATTTGCTCCAGCTCCGCAATGCGGGCCTTCATCTCCAATAACTTACGCGTGTCGCTTTCCAATTCTACAATGGTTTTTGTCTCTTTTTTGTATGAATCTCCATAAAGTGACAGCCACTTATACACTGCTACACTACTCACTTCATACTGTTTACAAATCTGCGAAACCGTAGTGATTTTCTGTTCAATCTCACGAACCTTTTTTTGCTTGAATGAAACACTAAATGTGCGCCTCTGACGATCCTTAATGCTCTGTGAAACCTGTTCTCTTGTTGCCATATTTTTTGCCTGTTTTTAATTTGATTTCTCTCTTAAAAACGGTCAACGTATTTCAGGCAATGACAATTCGGGGAAGGTCATTAAGAATTGACCATGTACAATTGACAATGAAATACATGCTCTTTTTTTTGGTTTCGATTTCGGCTTATGGACAAAAGCTGCTGAAGGCCGGGGTGTATTCAAAGACCCAAACTATTTTTACAAGTTGTCAGAATTCCCTGCCACTTACCGGAGCAATGACACTACGCCAAAAAGGGAAAATTCTGCCTGAACGAAGTCAGGCTGGCATGGCTGCAGCTGATGATGCGGATGGTCTCTTCGGATGGTCTCTCTGCCATGGGCCTTCCCAAAAAATCAATCCCTGCGGAGTGGCCGGGGTATTGGCCTTTTTCCTCCTGCCCGATGCGATTTACCGCAGCCACATAAGCCTGATTTTCAATGGCTCTGGCCATCAGCAATTTGTCCCAGGCCTCTATCCTGGGTAAAGGCCAGTGGGCAGAGCATAAGATCAGGTCGTAGTAGGGCGCTTGGTTTCTTACCGTTTCGGGGAATCGCAGGTCGAAACAGATGATGGGTTTGATTCGCCAGCCCAGGAAGGAAAAAACAGGCAATTCATTTCCCGGACTGAAGACCTTGTCTTCGCCTGAAAATTTGAAAACATTTACCTTATCGTATTGAAAATGAGTGCCATCCGGAAGAACAAACAACATACGGTTAAAGGTTTTCCCTTTTTCTGTCATGGCCACCGAGCCGCAAATGGCCGCCTTTTTTCTTGCGGCCATCAGTTTCATCCAGCGGGTGGTTTCCATCCCGAAGACTTCCTGCCTGGTGATGAATGCCTTTTCATATCACGTATAGAACAAT
>DAIMYK010000307.1:0-2636 GCA_036734525.1 Sediminibacterium sp.
ACCAAGGTGACCTGCCCAGGGATATTCTTCCAGATCATCGGGCAACAAAGCCTGCACTTCTATTTCTTTTTTCAGTTCTGCCTTGATGAGCTGTCCTTCTTGACCTGTGGGATACAAAAGAACTTCCATGGCTTCGGTCAGGTTACCGATGGTGGCACTGATGCCCCATACCAGAGGAGGTCGGAGTGTATCGGGTGCTGCCTGCAATAATCTGGCAATGGCCAATTCAGTTTGAACCCCTCTTTTGTTGCCCAATAATTCATGCCATTCATCTACTGCGATAACAGATAATGTTGCTGATAGTCTGTCGCGCTCTGCATTGGACAAGAGCAATTGTAAACTTTCGGGGGTGATGATGAGAATTTCCGGCAGCTGTTTTTTTTGTGCTGCTCTTTCTTTGGTAGAGGTGTCGCCATTTCGTACACCCACTTTCCAGGGCATTCCGAGTTCTTGAATTACTTCCTCCATGGCACGGGCAATATCTTGCGCCAGTGCGCGCAGGGGGGTTATCCAGATCAGACGGAGACCGTTGTTCTTGAGTTGCTTGTAATCTGTGGGGTGGAGGTTGATCCATTCAATGAGAACGCCTAAAAAAACTGCATAGGTTTTACCGAATCCCGTGGGAGCATTGACTAAACCGTTTTTTCTTTGAGCGATCTGTTGCCAGGTTTCATATTGAAATGCAAAGGGCTGCAGGTTGCGTTGTTGCAGCCATGCTTCCAAGACATGTGTTCCGGGATCCTGATGACTATTCATGTGTTGGCTGGCCTCCCTTCTTTTTTGTTTGCCTGCAACGGTCACTACAATATAAAACTGTATCCCAGTTGCGTGCCCATTTTTTTCGCCAGGTGAAAGGTCTTCCACAGGTGGCACAGATGCGGCTGGGTAGGTACGATTTATTTCCTTTGGCAGTGGACATGGGAATAAAATTCCCGACTTAATCCTTGATGGATTTGATGGATCCCTGGGATTTTCTCACGAAATAAATTTTCTTGTTTTCGAGATAGTCGGCAGGATTGTTAACATTCCTGATGTCAAAATCGTTCAGGAGATTGAATGATTTGTTGGAGAGTTGTTGCATGAATTCTTCCGGATAACGAACCAGTAGTTTACCAAAACGGTACATGGCTTCAAAACCTTTGTACACCATGTCGGTGGCTCTGCCGGCCATTTTCTTTTGATAGGCGGATGAAATGGCACGGGCAGCTTTTTCATTGCGTTGAGTCTGAAAGTGGGTGGTGTACATGATCTCAGCATATTGACTGAGGTCTCTGCCGGCCTCCCAGGTAGGCATTCCTATGATGGTCTGCCGGTAGCTTTTGGCTGCTCCTAATGTTCTGGTCAGGTTAAACGCGAATTCATCTTGTAAACTTCCGCAGATGACCAGGTTTTCCCGGGTGCTGTCGAGGGCAGCAGTGGCCTCTTCGGTTGTAAAATTATCTGCCAGTTCGATCACTTTTATTTTAAGCCTTGTAGCAGGTGTTTTGCTGTTCAACTCTTCCATTACCTGCCTGATCAGATCTTCAGTGGCTCCCTTCCTTTTGTACAGATAGATAGTTTGCACTGGGTGGTTGCGCTGCAGGTATTTGAAAATAGCTTCCAGGTGTGTTCTGAGGGTTGGATTGATCAGCACCAGGTAAGGATTGTTGGTAACACCCCCATCATTGGGGAAGGTGTAAGACAAAAGAGGGATCTTATTGTCGAGCGCAAAACCTGCAACAGGTTTTATTTCATTTCTGTTGTTGAAGAGGGCAATGAGCAGATCTGATGATTGTAATGTATCGGAAGTCAATAAACTGTCTGTGCCTCCCTTCAATGATTTTGTATCGTGGAAGTTGACAGAGAGTTCAATCTTTTCTTTGTTCAGTGAATCAATGGCCAGCATCATACCCTGATAAAAATCGAGTGCGGGTAACATATAGCGGGGAATACCGCCATTGCCGAATTTATATTCTCCGGCATTGAAGGCAGAGTCAAGGTAAAGTGGCAGCAATACACTGATATTCGGTGTTTTACTGCTATTGTTCTGTGCCTGGCAAATGCCGGTCAACAGTAGACAAAATACCAAGCACCATTTTTTCATAGCCATAAATTATTCCCATTCGATGGTTGCCGGAGGTTTGCTGCTGATATCATACACCACCCGGTTGATTCCTTTCACCTGGTTGATGATCTCATTCGAGATATCTGCCAAAAAGGTATAGGGCAGGTGTGCCCAGTCTGCAGTCATTCCATCCACAGAAGTAACAGCCCTGAGGGCGATGGTATATTCGTAGGTTCTTTCATCTCCCATTACTCCCACGCTTTTCACCGGCAATAAGATGGTGCCGGCTTGCCAGACAGAGGAATAGAGTCCATGCTTTTTTAATCCGTTGATGTAGATCGCATCAGCTTCCTGCAGGAGCGCTACCTTTTCAGAGGTTACCTCTCCCAGGATACGTATGGCAAGTCCCGGTCCGGGGAAGGGATGGCGATTGATCATTTCTTCGGGTATGCCCTGGTCCAGTCCGACCCTTCTTACTTCATCTTTGAAAAGGAAGCGGAGAGGTTCCACAAGGCTATGTTTCATGGTGTCGGGAAGGCCGCCCACATTGTGGTGTGATTTGATGGTGGCGGAAGGTCCGTGTACGCTGACA
>DAIMYK010000308.1:0-2633 GCA_036734525.1 Sediminibacterium sp.
GGCAGGGATACCATCCGAGAAACGGATGGATGCAGTGGTGCCCGTAAGATTGCGCTGAGTGATGGCGCGCATTTTTTCACGTGCCTCATTTTTTTGTTGCTCGGTAAGGAATCTAAGATCACCAATCACGGTAACTTCCGGAGAAATGATATTGGTTTTACCGATTGCCTCTCCTTTTGCTTTTTTTGCATCGTAACTCATTTCCGAACCACCAATGATGATACCCGGATTAAAAGTGAGGTATTTTTCAGTGCTCAATTCCTCCCTAAAACTATTCAATATGCGTGCAGCTTCATAAATCGCACCATAACCTGCATTGGGTGTGAAGATTCCGGCAGAATGGCCCGTCTTTGCTTTCACCTGTAAATTCCAGTCACTGCTTCCTCTTCTGCCCGTGGCAACATTTCTCAGGCCACTGGCACCTTCAAAACCAAGTGCCACATCGCATGTTTTGGCACGTTCAATAAAATCCTTGCGCGATACGCTGGTAGGTCTTCCTGATTTTTCTTCATCGCCTGTAAAGTAGGCAATGATGTGTGCATCTTCCAGTAATCCCAGAGATTGCAATGCCTGCAGGGCGATGATCACTATTACATCACCTCCCTTCATATCATTGACTCCCTGTCCGGTAGCCGTCGAGTCGTTCAGCCTGCGATACGGATTCGGAGGCATATCCGGTTCAAAGACGGTATCCAGGTGTCCTATCAAAAATAATTTCTTTCCTTTGTTGCCCTTGCGTGTTGCCACCAGATGCCCCGCACGGCGCAGGGAGTCGGGTAAACTAACCCATTCCGGCGTCATGCCGGCTTTTTCAAATTCCTTTGCATAGAGTTCCCCCACTTTTTTTACTCCTGCAATATTCAGTGAGCCACTATTGATGTTGACCGATTCTTTCAATAACTCCTCTGCATAACCCAGTCTTTCATTCACCGCTGCAATTATCTTTTGTTCAACCGGACTAAGGGTCTGCGAGAATGTTGAAAAAGCAATAGATAAAAATAATAATGTGAGGAATCTTTTCATGCTGCCTGTTTTATTGACTTCTGTAAAGTAAAGCCATTCAATTCAAATTGCGTGTGGCCAACCCGATTTTCTACTTACCAGAACTCATTTTATGGGTAAAATTAGTTCCTGTTACAGCCCTTACAATGACTATATTTGTTCCTATGACCGACAATCGTTTTTTACTCTACGGCGCCAATGGTTATACGGCAGGACTCATCATTCGTTTTGCGAATCAATATGGACTGAAGCCGGTGTTGGCAGGAAGAAATGCCACAGCCATCCGTGCGCTGGCAGAACAACATGGATTGGAGTATCGCATTGCATCTCTCGACGACCCAAAAGCAGTGGATGATTTGCTGCAGGGTTTTCAAGTAGTATTGCATGCAGCAGGCCCTTTCATGTACACTGCAAGACCAATGATGGAGGCATGTCTGCGCAACAAAGTACATTACCTCGATATCACAGGTGAAATCACCGTTTTTGAAATGGGCAAGCGATTGCATGAAAAAGCACAGCAGGCAGGTATTGTGGTGATGCCCGGTGTTGGATTCGATGTAGTGCCTACTGACTGCATGGCCCTTTTTGTAAAAAATCATTTGCCGGATGCTATTCAATTAGATCTTGCATTCGCTACTTTGGGAGGCATGCTCTCCCATGGTACTGCTACCACGATGGCAGAAAACCTGGGTGGCGACGGGGCGGAACGCAGAGATGGAAAAATTGTGCGCAGACCCATCGGTGAGAAGGGAAAATGGATCGACTTCGGGGTGCAAAAAATATTCTGCATGTCTATTCCCTGGGGAGTTGTCTCCACAGCATATTCTACCACCGGCATTCCCAACATCACCACATTTACCCGCGCAAGTCCGGGTACCTTTCGAATGCTTCGCTGGCAGAAAATGTACAACTGGATATTGCGACTAGGACCTATCAAAAATTATTACAAGAAAAAAATCAAGCAACAGCCGGCAGGACCTTCCGATGAAATGCGTGCGAAAGCCCTCAGTCTGATCTGGGCGCAGGGAACCAATGCGTCGGGAAAAACATTTACCGCTCTTCTACAGGCTCCTGAAGGATATACCCTTACAGCCATCACTAGTCTGATCATTACCAAAAAAGTTCTGGAAGGAAATGTACGTGCAGGTTACTCCACGCCGGCTGCTTTGTATGGTGCTGACCTGATACTGGAAGTTCCTAACACTTTACGCTCCATTGTTGCAGAATCTTAAGAAACATGTCTGAAAAACGTTCTCCTGCAGTAGGTTTTATCTTCATCACTTTGTTGATTGACGTGATTGGATTCGGAATCCTGATTCCTGTTATCCCCTCGCTCATTGAGCACCTGACCGGAAATCCGGATATCAGTTATTCCTCCCGCATCGGAGGTTGGCTGACATTCACCTTTGCCATCATGCAATTCCTGTTTTCTCCTGTATTGGGAAGTTTGAGTGATCGATTTGGAAGAAGACCGGTATTGTTGTTTTCGCTTTTTGGATTTGGGGTAGATTTTTTGTTGCTTTCGTTTGCCCCTTCGATTGCCTGGCTTTTCTTGGGAAGAGCCATTGCAGGAATCACCGGAGCCAGTTTAACTAACGCCTCAGCTTACATAGCTGATATCAGCACTGCTG
>DAIMYK010000309.1:0-2629 GCA_036734525.1 Sediminibacterium sp.
GTCATGGCCCATGCATCGGGAAAAGATTGATTCATCGCGACGGGAACAGCCATCTCACGCATTAATGTGATGACTTCTTTGCTATGGCTCAATAAGAGTGCACCCAGGAAATAGCCCCCCCATAAACCTGCGGCCACATTGTTTTTAAATCCCCAATAAGAAAAATCCGCTTCACCGAAATGCCAGGCCGAATAGGCTAAAAATATGAGCAGACCGAGTGCTGGGCTCAGCCAAAAGAGTATCAGGATCAATGTGCCCAACCCGAGGTATTTTAAGATATAGGCCATTAAGTTTTTCCGGCCTGCGTTTTCCAATGCATGCTAATGATCAAGCGCACCATGAGGAATTCCAAAGAGGAGCATGCCTATTCCCAGCATAGAATAGAGAACAATTTCAGCCTTAAGTTGGTAAAGCACTATGGCCAGTAACGTAATCCACAACACTATGGGTAATTGCCTCAGGGCATTGAATGACCGCCGGAAAAAATCCTTCAATGCTGCACCTGCAAAAAGTCCAATGGGTAAACTGCCAAGAATGGAGATTTCGTCTCTGGGTTTTGTGTTTTCATCAAGAAATTCAAAGACGGTCTCTGCGCGGTTTGCAGAAAAAAGCCGTGTGAAGATCGCTTTTCCCTTTGATGGATGGTCCCTTAAAATTTGCAACAATAGACGATCGTAGTACGCATAGCGATTTTTTACTTTCCGGACTACCTGGGCCTGGTTCGTCAAGCACTGAACAATACGATCGGCATGGTTAAGGTTTCTAACGAAGGAGTAACCCGTGCTGGGCTTTACACATCCTGCGCGTTCACCCGTATCTATCCAATTACTTTCTTTTGATTGATTGGTAATTGGACAACTAAACATCCGGATTACGCCTTGCTCGTGGCTTTCTATTGAGAAATCAATTTGTTTGTTTTTCAGATAACCCAGCAAAACCTCTTCTGCTGCGTCTTTGCTGATTGTCTTTTCACCAAACCGCGTGCATTCAAGCAAGGCCTGTTTTTGGTTAAAGGGAAGCACGTACATAAACTGGGTAGCTCCTCCCTGATCCACCGAAAAATCCATCATGGTGAAACAATCGCTGTCAAAAATTTCTTCTTCTGAATGAATTACCCAGCCGTAGAAACTCTGATACAGCCTTACATCGGATGTTGGTGTGAAGGCGTATTCAGGCGGACGATTGTCAAAAACAACACCGGAGAGAATTTTTTTGTCTTTGACGGTCAATGCACAGCTATGCCGGTGTTGACGGGGTACACCGTCATAGCCTTCGTGAATAATCTCTGCCTCATGTTGCCGGAGCAGCTTTCTCGTTTTTTCATAGAGCGCTATTCCCTGGATATAATAGTATTTCAGCCCTTTTGGCTCGTGTGCAGCATTGTCGCCCACTATCACCTTAGACCATTCATGGCTGATCAGCTCTGGCAAGCCATAGTGCGCAGCTGTCTCTGGATTCATCCAAAAACAGAAGGTTCTGTCATTCTTTTCTTTAGCGTCAGGTTCTAAAACCAGGATCTTTTTATTTTCCAGCAGCCCCTTTTTGTCCAGCGCCATTAGGAGCAGGCTGTTTCCGCACCCCATACCAAGGAAGGTAAAATCGTACACAGCGTGAGCGGGACGTATCACAGGCGCTTTGATGGGTTTCTTCTTAGCGTAAGAACCATTGGTCTGGATGATTGTTCAAAACCCTTTCGCAGCCTTAAGAGGTGTGAAGCCCTTCTCATGGCCACTTCAACCAAAAGTGGCGCTTTTTTTTGATTCGTATCGTTTTCAGGTGGTATAGTGCCGGATACGGGCAAAAATGCGTTGATACGCATGCTTCACTGCCCCTTCAACCTTCGCCTTGTCGTTGGGTTTACCTGCCCGCGGGGGCCATTTGCCGTTATGAGGCGCCCGTTTGTTCCGGAATTCTCAATTGCCTGCGTTTTCCTATTCTTCGTCTGCATTTGCTTTATGAATTGGCCGCTATGGCGGAATTTATCTGCGTCGGGGTTTTCGGACGCCCGTAGTAGTTTGCCGACTGTAACTTCCTTACATGTACCACCACCCATGGAAAGTACCAGCTCTGCAACCATTAACACTACAGGAAAATTATCCTTGCTTTTTTGATCTATTTTGATGTATCTATTGCCTACGCTGTTAAAAGCTTGACGGGTTTTGCCTGACCCTTTTATGGTTTTATTTACTCCTGTTGTCTTTTAAGCGCAGCAAGGCTAACATATTGCGTGTAGCCCATGTTTTCTTGTGTTGCGCCTGCATCAGGGCAATACCCAATAGACGCTGTGAGGGCGTTCTTCTATACACCTAGCTTGCCGGATAATTTCAATGAAGAAGATTCTTTTAACTACTGATTTTTTCTCCTTCCGTGATTTCATTAATAGCCTCTGCTTTATTCTTCTCAAATTTATTATGAATATAGACCAATGACAGACCAAATAAAACAGCAAAAACAATTAGTATATTATTTAGGATTCCGGTAACAGAAAAAGAGATACGAATTAATATAGATGAAATAATAAAACCTGAGTTTCGAATGACTTTGTGAAATTCATCTGTATGGAAAAATGAAAATAACAGTAACTCAACATCAGCCATAATTATAAGTGAAAAATTGTGCTCAAAGAAAA
>DAIMYK010000310.1:0-2620 GCA_036734525.1 Sediminibacterium sp.
ATATTGGCCCATCTATTCGCTGGTGTGGGAATGAAAGGGGTATCATCCATTCCACCAATTGGAATTTACTGGATACTGCAGGATTTAAACGGGGTGAGGGAAGTCCGGCGATGGATACATTGAACAGAGGCAATGTGAATGGGAAACACTGGATGCCTGCTGAAGCAGATGTCTCCATTCGTCCGGGATGGTTTTATCATCCGGAGCAGGATGGCCAAGTGAAAACTCCTGCAACTCTTTTTCAACTCTACCTCCAGTCAGTAGGAAATGGTGGCAATCTATTGTTGAATGTTCCTCCTGACCGAAGGGGCAGGTTTCATGCTACAGATTCTGCGGCACTGGTAGGTTTTAAAAATATCAGGGACCGTGCATTTGAGCAAAATCTTTTCAGTACTGCCTCCATCCAATCGAACCAATCATCGAAAGCATCTTTGCGCAACCTGCTTGATATGAAAAATGATACCTGGTGGATGGGTGAAGGAAATGATCCTTTGACCATTACGGTTCAGTTGAAACAAACTACACCACTGAATGCATTGGTATTGGAAGAGATGATTGCTTATGGACAAAGAATTCAGTCCTTTGAGATTGAAGCCAGGATCAATGGCAATTATCAAACGGTATTCAAAGGAACTACGATTGGAAGAAAAAAAATAGCCATTTTTCCGCTCATCAAAACCAAAGATATCCGCCTGAAAATCACCGGTAGCAAGGCAATTCCCGTTCTTCGCAACTTGTCTGCCTATCATATCCGCGACTAAGATACCATGCTTCCTAAATAATTTTGATTAACTTGCGATCAATTCTGAATACATGGATGCAACAAAACCGCTGGTAGGCATCATCATGGGCAGCGATAGTGACCTGCCGGTTATGAAACAGGCAGCCGATCTGCTGCAACAATTTTCAGTGCCTTTTGAATTAACGGTAGTATCTGCCCATCGAACGCCGCAACGCATGATGGATTATGCCACCCAAGCAGCTGAAAGAGGAATAAAAGTCATCATAGCAGGTGCCGGTGGTGCTGCCCATCTTCCGGGCATGGTTGCTTCATGCACCACTTTACCGGTAATCGGTGTTCCGATTTTATCATCCAACTCAATCGATGGATGGGATTCAGTTTTGTCTATTCTGCAAATGCCTTCCGGTGTTCCTGTTGCTACTGTGGCATTGAATGGTGCAACAAATGCCGGCTTATTGTCCATACAAATACTTGCTACGTCTCACCCGTCTTTGGCTGAGCAATTGGCCTTGTATAAAAGAGAATTAGAATCGAAAGTAGCAGAAAAGGTGAAGGGACTGATCAATCAGTATCCCAATCAGTTTGATGGAGCTTCCCATTAACTATTCCTGAGGGTTATAACTGTAAACCCATTCGTGATGGCACTGGAATGATCAAGTACTGTTTGCAACCATGAATTACCCAATCTGGCATACCAAAGCGCCATGTTATCTATGCGCTCCTGCAAACTTCCTCCCGGAAAAAGCTGATCTCTGATGAGTTGAATTCGATAAGCACTTTCGGCATGTTTTCTTTTTTCCGCGCGAAGCATTTTTTTCTCCAGTGCAATTATTTTTTCGATTGCTGCCTTTTGCAGTGCCTCTACATGAGCTGACAAAGTAGTATCAATAGCAGCTGCATTTTCAGCCATTGTTGTATAGAGAGCCGCCAGTTCTGTCTTCTGGTTTTGAAGGTGTAAGGGTGCGGTAGCTTCCCTGGTAGCCAATCGTGTTATTAGAACATCGGTAGGAAGAAACAAGTCCTCAATATCAAAACCGGTCTGCTTCCATTTAGTTGCTTGTTGCTCAGAAAGCAACAAAAAAGAATTCCTCAGCAAGAGAACCGGAAAAAAACGATTGGCTTTATTAAATACAGGCAGTAACTCCAGCCAGTAGGCCAACTCCCCTCCCCCACCAATGAAAGCAATATTGGGGCGCAGGGATTACTGTAAAACCCCGAGCAATATGACGTTGGGACTAAATCTATCGGGATGATTCAGTACTTCCTGTTCCATCTGTTCTTTCGTGAATCGCAATTGCAGGGCGGGCACAGTAAATTCATTGTCTTCTTTTTCGATTCGTTCTCTTCTGTCGTTCAATAAATAGAAAAGATTGATTTCTCTCCCGGATGCCTGTACTTTAAAATATTGAGCAAGTGCCTGTATGGAGGATGTCACTGCCTGATGCGAAAACTGTGTATTCAATTCCTGCAATAGTATGGGAGTAAATGCCTGTTTCAATCTTGGATGATCGGCATTGAATACGACCAAACCGTATTGTCCCATCAGGGAGTGAACCAGTTCAAGCGTGGCAGAAGCAATGGTCTTTCCCTTTTCAAAACATTGGCGCCAAAGATTGGTAAGCTCCCTGCCCATTTTTTCCACACCTGTTTGTCCCTCGATTTGTGCAATGATATCCAACAACGCCTGGTCAACTTTCATTCTACCCACGGCACCGGTTTGTTGGGTTTTCCATCTCATGTTAATTCCACCCACGCTCAACTGACCAATCTCCTCCAAATCGGCATCCTCTGATCCCATGTAATAAACAGGAACAAATGCATGTTCCGGATAACGTTCCTGCAAAGCTGCAGCCAGTTGAACGGTATGAAGACATTTAT
>DAIMYK010000311.1:0-2604 GCA_036734525.1 Sediminibacterium sp.
GTTCCAGGAACGTTTTACAATGCTGTCTCCGGCTACCAGTCCTGTATGTTCTGCTCTAAACTGATAGGAAAGTCCGCTCTGTCTTCCAACAGAGATACGGGTTTCAAACCGACAATCTGCCGGACGAATAATGATAGTCGTTGAATACTTGCTTTCACATCCCTGACGGGTTTTGATAACTAATGTGATGGTATAAGTACCCGGCTGATCGAAGCCATACTTCATATCCCATTGATTACCCGGAACTTCAATGCCTCTCGAATTGGAACCAAAATACCAGGTACGGCTCACTATGGTATCAGGTGCAGAACTCAATCCGTTGTTCGAAGATCTTGATCTTGAACTATTCAATTTCACCACATTGTTGTCTATCTCATAGGTAAAGAAGGCAAAACAATCAGCGGGAAGAACAGTTGAATCCTTGATTTCAATTTCAATACAACTTTCACTCTTACAACCTTTTAAAGATTTAGCAACCAGGCATACTTTGTACTTTCCTGGTTTTGCATAGGTTTTTATCGGACTTCCTTCATTGCCTTCATTGTAAGTTCCGTCACCAAAACTCCAGGAGCGCTTTACGATGCTATCGTTGCTGCTTAGGTTGCTATGGGTTGAATTGAATTTGTAGCTGAGACCATTGTATCTTCCAACAGCGATTTTAGTTTCAAATCGACACTGAACGGGAGAAATAACTACATAAGCTACATATTTGCTTTCACATCCCCTTTTTGTTTTGATGTAAAGGATTACAGGATATGTTCCGGGCTGATTGAAGATATGGCGAATGCTTTCCTGATTACCAGGTACTTCAATTCCACGTGAGTTGCTGCCAAAATACCAGATGCGTTGTACAATGCTGTCGTCATTGGTTCCAATTACTCCCCCGGAGGCTGTTGAGCGACCACTGTTGAAATAAACCACACTATCTTTTACTTCATAGCTGAAAAGCGCTTTACAATCTACTGGCGTGGCAACACTGTCCTTCGCTTCCACTACAACACATGCCTCACTGCTGCAGCCCCTGGCAGTTCTGGTATATACACATACCGTGTATTTGCCGGCCTGGCGATAAGCTTTGTATGGACGACCCTGACTTTGATCGAGTGAAGTACCATCACCGAATTTCCAGATGGTGCTTATAATACTGTCACCGTTGTTAACATTCGTAACCAATCTTTCAAACAGGAATTCAAGTCCGCTACTCTTCACTACCACAGCTTTGGTACTCAGGTTGCAATTCTGATTCAGTAGAGTGATGCTTTGTTCAAATTTGCTTTCACAACCACTCCTTGTTTTTATCACCAGCTTTATTCTATAAGTGCCGGGACGCTCAAACAATTGACGTAGTACAACCATGTTGGCGCCGGTAGATGGAACCAGTGTATCGTTGATGTACCAGCTGCGGCTGATGATGGTATCACGCATTCCATTCGGCATTACACCGGCACCAGACTGCTCACTCGAGAACCAGGCAGCTAGCCCCTCAGTTTTGGTGGTAAAGTAGGCCCTGCAGGAAGTGTTACTGGTAGAACTGTCTTTAACACGAACAGATATGCAAGCCTCACCGGTACAGCCATATTTTGTTTTGAATTGAAGACAAACCCGGTAGGTACCGGAATCTGCATATTTTTTTACCGGACTGATCTCATTGCCATCCAGGCTGCTGCCATCCCCGAAGGTCCAGCTGCGCTTGATGATAGAGTCTCCGGCTGCCAGATTTTCTTCCACTGAACTGAACTGGAGATAAAGTCCTGCCTGTCTTTTAATAAATACTTTGGTGGAAACGCTGCAAGGTTGCTCTTTAACAACAACTGTATTGGTTATTTTGCTCTCACACCCTCTTTGTGTCTTTATTAATAATGTCACCTGGTAGTTGCCCGGCCCGGGGAATGCATGGCGAACATTGATTTGATTGCCGGTTACCGGGGCAGTTCTGTCACCAAACAACCATGTTCTGGCAATGATGCTGTCACCTGGTGCTGCCTTACTATCCCCACTCAGGAATCCATATTGAAACAAAGTGGGAGAGGAGGTTGCAGGAACTACTGAAAAAGCAGCGTTGCAAGCGATAGTCACGGGCGCACCACAAAGCACAAAATTGCTTTCTATCACACGGGTACTTCCCGGTACCATTCTATGTAAAAACATTCGACCATTGCAGTCGGTAGTTTGAACATTGATGAACCTGATATCGCCAACGCAACCAACGGAATCCATGTAATAACCGTTGGCATTGGTCTGAACCTTTTTTTGAATGTTACAACCCGGGTCACCGGATTCGGCTGAAATGTACAGCACTTTACCCGCAAGGGGGCGCCTGTTTTCGTCGGTGACGGTACCTTTTATGATGAAAGTACCCGCCAGCAGGTTGGACTGAATGCCTAACCCCAACAGGAGCAAGAGGTGAACTAAATACTTTTTCATAGGATTTGGATTTTCTACTGAAATAGATACAGTTTGAGCAGGAAATGCAGCCTTCAACTGCCAAAAAGTTGAACTGAAATAGCAAAAAAGTCGTGGAAAGACACTAAAACCCTTCTTTTTAAGCTGATATTCCTGCTAGAAAAAATCTTTATTTCAGAGCCATTACCTACTTTTGCGACT
>DAIMYK010000312.1:0-2592 GCA_036734525.1 Sediminibacterium sp.
ATTTTATACTCCTGCAGAATGCCTTCTGCTTCCTCTAGTGAGATTTTTTCCCTCTGATCATTATCAACAAATTCTGATAGTCCCTGTAAATGAATGACAGTGTCGGATGCGCAAATGCTGAGTAAAGTGTCTTGCGGCGACAAAAACTGAGGTGCGGTAGCATCAATCAATATGTGTGAGTCAGTATTGGATTGATCAAGCAATACCTGGGCAATATTTCCGGCCAGGTCCGTAAGTTGATTTCCTGTGCCTACAATAATACGCATGGGTATGATTCCCTTTTTATCCCATACTCCGGATTGAATGGTATAAACAAATTGCAAGGTGGTATCTTTAACTTGTTTCAGCCGGGCGAAGATCGTTTTGCTCTCTGTTTGAATTTGTAAGACTGCAGTTGCTATATCTCCCGTTAATTTGATTGGCTCTGAAAAGTCTATAGTAAAAGATAGTTCTTCATCGATCTTGTACAAAGAGGGTTGTGGGAAATGAACCCTCTTTATGATGGGCATTACTCCATCAACCAATATAATTACCGGGTTCTGTATGAAATTTATCAGTGCTGTATTTCCTGCCATGTCACTTATCTTACTTCCGTTTAAGGTGATACTGTTTCTCCAACTGATACCATTTTCATCCCAATCACCCGATTTTATGACGTATTCAAAGTACAGTGTGTTACTATCTGATTTCCGAAGTGTTGCCTGCCGATTCTGTTCGCCTACATTGATCCATAAATAAGGTTTCCTCCCGGTTGTTGTACAAATAATTTGCTCTGAAAACCTAAGTTCCCAGCGTAAAGTATCACCTATTGCATAAGTGCCTGTGGGACTTTCAATACATTGTATAATAGAAGGAGCCTTGGTGTCAACCCAATCCTTGTTCTGTTCCACCTTATGCTCAAGTTCACTTGTACGATTACCCAATTCGTCAGCGAGTGTCATACGGCAGACAACCGGATCCATGGGAGGAATCTCGATATTTCCAGTTGGTATAATCAGAGTTGACAAGTAGGTGGAATCGTTCAGCCGGCTCCATTGATTTAGTGGGATACCTGCCCATGAACCTTGCACGAGATGAACCTTGCCCGTATCCGGAAAAATATGTGTTTCTATGGTTACTGTATCCCCGGATTTGTATGGATTGTTGGGGTAGCCAATTTTTTTAATAACAGGGGGAGACCTATCGATACAAGCAGTTCCGGCTGCTTTTACCGGCAAGCCTTTCACGAATGTACCATCATCAGGAGGGTTTGAATACTCAAGTGCAATGCATCCATCACCGAAACCGGAGTGAACGGATACTATGGTTTTGTTTCCTAACTTTTTAATTGATTGCAGTTTCGCACCTTGAACACCTTGTGTGATAAGTGAAAACTGATTGGTTGCAATTGCAGTAAGCTCGTTGGTTAATATCAATTCGAAATGGATGACACTATCAGTGCTCAAGCGGGGGCTTATGAGTTTGAATTGATCAACATAAACAGGCGTTTGGAATGCATAGATTTTACTGGTCGATAGTATGCCATCTTGTTGCAGAATACCCCGCATGAAAATATTTGTGCCGGGAGGAATTCCGGAAATTAAAAATGGAAACGTGTCGGAGTCTGGAACAGGAAAAGGAATTGAACTGAAGCTGCTAAAATCAGGGAACCTAGACCATTGAAAAAGTAAAGATTGTTTGGGATAGACATCCTTTTTCGCAATTACACCCGTAAATGACACTTGCTCTCTATTCACTATCGAGTGATTGACAATATTTATTTCCGCAGGCAACGATGAAGTATGGACGATAATTGTCTCACTGGTAGTCGGTCCTGCTTCATTGTGTGCAAGCAGTCGAATGAAATATTTTTTTCCGGGTGACAGGCTATGGAATTGTCCGGAAACGGGGGCAATATCTGTTCCTTCAGGAATAAAAACCGGTGATGCAACAACCGGAACCTTTGTTGTGAATGTAGGAAGGGTATCATACTCCCATTGCAGTTGGGTTTTGCTGCCATTGGGATTAATTCGTGAACGGATCAGAAAAGAGCCGGACTGAATTGAATCCGGGCGAAGGCTATCTATCCAGGGGCGACTAATCTGCCTTTCCGCTTTGAATGAAAAATCATCCAGTGAGCACAGATCATCATTGCCCGGATCATCCGGATCGAACCAGCAGATCATTAATTGCTCATTCGGTTTCCAGGTCAATCCTTCCAGGTGGATGGAAATTCTTTGTTGATTTTCCAAAAGATTTCCATTGAGTGATGCAGAACCTGCTGTGAAATGAACTGAAGAAAAATTTCCTGCGGGAAATGGACTGCAACCAGTAGTATCGATGCCCTGCCATATTCCTGTTTTTAATTTAAATACCCAATTATTCTTTTGCCCTGATCCACCTTTGCGCCATTGTTCTATAGTAGCAGTGATGTCAATTGTATTTAGATTCTGATCGGTTTTGTTGATGAAAACAATACCAATGGCATAGGAGGCGGTTGAGGTCGAAAGACTTCCCAAAGAACGATCTGTGTGATTGGTTTGCCCGGTACTTATTGTACCGTGAGAAGTCGAGGTGCCACTTCCTGCATAAAAATTGGCCTGTGAGCCGGTT
>DAIMYK010000313.1:0-2587 GCA_036734525.1 Sediminibacterium sp.
ATAAATTATACAGTACTCCTGATGTAATCAGGAACAAATCCCATGCATACGTGATGTCCAATAAATCACCCCCTACACGTTCTGCAAAAACAGTAAAAAGCGGCCCCAACAATCCCTCACCGAAAAACCAGCAGATAGAAGCAAGCAGAAGAAGACGTTGGGTTTTATTCAGACTCATGACAAAAGATTATGTCTGTTGGAGTCTGTGGCTGACAAAAGGTTTAGTTCCTTATTGCAGCTTTAACAATTTATTTCCACCACAAAAATTGGCTGCTAATGTATCATCTCAAGATGAGAAAAATGGGTCTGATAAATCTGTTGCTTGTGCTCCTTGATGTAGTTCAGGAAGGCAGAAGCGACTGCCGTTAATTGCTTTTTCTGCAGCCAAACCATGCGCCAGTTATTGCGCAAAGGAAATCCCTTGACAGGAATAATGGCGAGCTTGTTGAGCATTAACTCATCTACTACACTAACGAGCGGCAATACTGAATAACCCAGACCGGCAAGTACTGCCTGCTTGACTGCCTCTGTGGAATTCAGTGAAAGGCCGACCCTCGGACTGATATTTGATTTTTGAAAGAATTGCTGCATGGTATGTCGGGTACCTGATCCTTCCTCCCGAAAAATCAGCGGCAATTCCCTGAATAAAGTATTTCCCGAATTATCCTGCAGAGATTGCACGTTATCTGTGGCACCAAAAAGATACAGACGATTAGGCATCAGTACCTCTTCATACAGATCCATATCAGTGGGCATCACAGTGAGCAGAACGAAATCCGCTTCATTGTTGCGGAGTTTTTCCATCACTTTGTTCTTGTTACTTACTTCCATTTCAAGTTCCACATGCGGATTCTCCGCTAAAAAATTTCTCAAGTAATAAGGTAATATATACTTACCGGTGGAAGCAGAAGCAATGCGCAGCTTTCCCGATAAAACACCCTGGAAACGGAGAGAATGATCTTTAATTGAATCTACTTCTCCCAATACACGGCGGGCAATATTTTCGATTTCCCTTCCAAAATCTGTCACATATAATTTTCTTCCAATAACTTCTGTCAGGGGCAGATCGAACTGGTCCTGCAGGTTTTTCAGTTGAATGGAAACCGCTGGCTGGGTCATGTTCAGCTCCCTCGCTGCTTGGGTAATACTCTTCATTTCAGCCACCACCAGGAACACTCTTAATTGATGTAAGGTGAAATTCATAAGTCAAATTTATTGCAAAGATAATAAGTATAAATAAAGGTATATGAATAAAAAATGGCAATTTTGTGATATGAAAGTTAAAATCCCCACCCGCATCACGATTGCCCGGGGGGATGGGATAGGTCCCGAGATCATGGATGCCACCCTGCAAATTATTTCTGCAGCTGGCTGTGCCATTGAAACAGATGAAATCATTGTTGGAGAAAAATCCTACCTGAATGGTAACCAGACTGGTATACCTACCGAAGCCTGGGATATTCTCCGTAAAAACAAGCTCTTCCTGAAAGGCCCAATTACTACACCACAGGGCGGTGGCTACAAAAGTGTGAATGTAACGCTCAGAAAGGTATTGGGACTATACGCTAACATTCGACCCTGTCAATCATACCATCCTTATATTGCTACCAAGCATCCGGTCATGGATGTGGTGATCATTCGGGAAAATGAAGAAGACCTCTATGCGGGCATCGAACACCAGCAGACGGATGAAGTAATTCAATGCCTGAAATTAATTTCCAAACCGGGCACTGAAAAAATTATCCGTTACGCCTTTGAATATGCCCGTTCCAGTGGCAGAAAAAAAGTGAGTTGTTTTACCAAAGACAACATCATGAAACTGACTGATGGCCTGTTCCATAAAACATTCGACCGCATTGGCAATGAATATCCCGAAATAGAAAAAGAACACCTGATAGTCGATATCGGTGCTGCCCGATTGGCAGACACTCCAGAATTATTCGATGTCATTGTAATGCCCAACCTCTATGGTGACATATTGAGTGATGTTGCCGCACAAATAACAGGTTCGGTCGGACTGGGAGGTAGTGTGAATATCGGGCACCAATTTGCACTCTTTGAAGCCATTCATGGTTCTGCACCTCTGATTGCAGGAAAAGACATAGCCAATCCATCAGGATTATTGTTGGCAGCCGTTCAGTTGCTCATGCACATTGAAGAATATGAAGCAGCAGCGAGGATACAGAATGCCTGGTTGAAAACAATGGAAGATGGCATACACACCGCAGATATATTCAGGGAAGGGCTTTCTAAAAAGAAAGTAGGAACCCGTGCATTTGCAGAAGAGGTAATCAGCAGGTTGGGACAGGTTCCAAACAATCTGCGCCCGGTTGAATTTCAGCAGGGCCTGGCGCATATTACAACTACCTATGTACCAACCGAACCGGCCACCAAAAAGTTAGTCGGTGTAGATGTATTCATCCACTGCACCAACAGAAACCCTGAAGAATTGGCGGCACGGCTACTAAAGTGCCAGTCTCAATCCATCCCCCTCAAAATGATCACCAATCGGGGAACGAAGGTATGGCCCGGAGGTTTTCCGGAGACCTTTTGCACCGATCACTGGAGATGCCGATTTATTTCATCA
>DAIMYK010000314.1:0-2580 GCA_036734525.1 Sediminibacterium sp.
GGCAGATTGTCGGTTTGAAACCCGTATCGCTGTTGGAAGACAGAGCGGACTTTCCTATCAGTTCAGAGCAGAACATACAGGACTGATAGCCGGAGACAGCATTGTAAAACGTTCCTGGAACTTTGGGGATGGTACTTATAATGAAGGCAATGAGGACAGACCAATAAAAACATATACCAAAGCAGGTAAATACAAGGTATGTCTGGTTGCCAAATCCAGAAGAGGTTGTGTAAGTGAGAGTTGCTTTGAAGTAAACGTAAGTGACTCCAGTATTGCGCCCTACAATTGTAAAGCTGTGTTTGAATACAGAATCAGTGGAACGGTGGTTTACTTCAACAGCGCTGCTTCTGCCGTCGCGCCGACTATTGGAGGAACAAACGACAGCATCATCAGCAGAACCTGGTACCTGGGCAATGCTACCGGCGGAGCAACCTACACCGGAAATGAAGTTGAAGTGAAATTTGATTACCTGAAGCCGGGTACTTACACAGCTTATCTGGTGATTAAAACCCGGTCTGGTTGTGAAAGTAAATATGCTGTAACCTTCACCATTCAACCCGCTTGTAAAGCAGTAGCTGACTTCAAGTTCGAACAAACTGCTCCGAATAAAATTCAATTTGCCAGTGGTGCCAGTAACACAACATCCGGCGATACGATCACACAGCGGATATGGAGCTTTGGTGATAATTCACTGATGACCGGCAATGTGGTGAATCCCGAAAAGGTTTACCGTGCGGCAGGTACTTACAGGGTGTGCCTCCAGGTAAAAACCAGCAAAGGTTGTGTGGCAGAAATCTGTAAGGATGTTAGGGTACTGGATACTACCAACACACCCGGAACAGCTATCAATTATTTAAAAATTGTCAGCATCAATCCGAACCCGGTTCAATCCAGAATGGTGGTTACAGTTTGGAGCAGATTGCCCAATATTTCAACTGAATTCACCGTGTATGATGTAAATGGCAATCCCAAAATGAGCTTTAAAAAGGAATTGGCCGCAGGAAACAATATACTTGAAGTGTTTGCCGAAAGGTTAAATCCCGGACTTTACTTCCTACGGGTCGGCAATGCCTATGGAAGGGACAGTGCACAGTTTTACAAACAATAATTGCCTTCCCACCTATCAAAAGCCAGTCGGAACATACACCGGCTGGCTTTTTTTTGTCAGACAGGTGAGGAAATCCCTAAACTTTCCAAAACACTGCCATTTCAAAGCCGATTTCGCCTATTTTTGCGGCGAACTTAATACCAGATAACATGTCAGTTTTAGTTAACAAAAACTCACGCATCCTTGTACAAGGTTTTACAGGAACAGAGGGAACATTTCATGCCACACAAATGATCGAGTATGGTACCGGCGTAGTCGGTGGGGTTACCCCGGGAAAAGGTGGTACTACTCACCTGGATAAACCTGTTTTCAATACAGTAGCGGAGGGCGTAAAAGCAACCGGAGCTGACGTAAGTATTATTTTCGTTCCACCTGCATTTGCAGCAGATGCCATAATGGAAGCTGCTGAAGCCGGTATCGGACTGGTTGTCTGCATTACAGAAGGAATACCTGTTCAGGACATGGTAAAAGTGAAAAACTACCTCCAAACTTCTAAGACCCGTTTGATCGGACCTAATTGTCCGGGTGTAATTACTGCAGGTGAAGCCAAAGTTGGTATCATGCCCGGTTTTATTTTTAAATCCGGTCGCATTGGTATCGTTTCAAAGAGTGGTACCCTGACTTATGAAGCAGCAGATCAGGTAGTAAAAGCGGGAATGGGTATTAGTACAGCGATCGGAATTGGAGGCGACCCCATTATCGGAACACCTACCAGAGATGCAGTAGAATTATTAATGAACGATCCCGAGACCGATGGCATCATTATGATTGGTGAAATTGGAGGTAGCATGGAAGCTGATGCTGCCAAATGGATCAAAGACAATAGCCGTAAACCGGTGGTAGGATTTATTGCCGGACAAACAGCGCCTCCCGGTCGTCGCATGGGTCATGCCGGAGCCATTATTGGTGGGGCAGATGACACTGCTGCAGCCAAAATGAAGATCATGGCAGAATGCGGTATACATGTAGTGGCAAGTCCGGCAGACATAGGTAAAACCATGGCTGCAGTTCTTAAGAAGTAACACTTTTCCCATCCAGGACTTTTCCCCTTTTTTCTAACGGCTGAAATTACAGCCAATGCAATTGTTAAATTCGCAGATTGTCTGTGCAATTGTAAAATCCATGCATCTTCGGAAAAACCGAATCAACCGAAGTATATGTGGAAGTACGCTATATCCTTATTGATAGCACTTGTTGCAACAGCGTTTGCTGTGCAAGCACAAACCGGAGATACTACTTATAACAAAGAATGGCTGGATATTGACTCCACTATTACCATCAGCCGTTTACCCAAAAGCGCACTCGAAAAAGTAAACTTGCTTTATCAGAAGTCAGTTCGTGACAATCTGGGGCCCCAACAGCTCAAGTGTCTGCTTTATGAGAAGACAATAGAGCAACAACTCACCGAGCCCACAAGCGAGTCAGCCATCAAAAGACTGAAAAAAGACAACAAACTTCAAAAAGATCCGCTA
>DAIMYK010000315.1:0-1115 GCA_036734525.1 Sediminibacterium sp.
CCAGCTATGCATTTTTGCCTTTTCCATCTGTATATTTATTGCTTTATTTTATTCGAATCTTTTCAACAATAACTGTATTGCTCAGTATTTTCTTTTTTAGCTGCAATAGTCCATGGAATAACGCCGGATCATTTTTCTCAAATCTTTCCCTTTCACCAGACACAGCAGTATTATACCGATGACCATTGGGAAGAATCATAGTAATGCTCTGCAGTGTATGATAAGCATTATGAACGACGCCACAACACATTCCACTGCTATTATTGGAAAGCATACCACCCATCATAGCAGCACCTATTGATGCTGGATCGGGACCAATCTTAGTGCCAAAAGATTTGAGTACATGATTGACATGAGCACCGATGGCACCGGGTTCTATGCATACCTGGCTGCCGTTTTCCAGTGGTTGAATCTTTTTAAAAGATCGACTGATACATACCAGGATTCCGTCGGTAACTGATTGACCGCTAAGACTGGTTCCGGCAGCTCGAAAAGTAAGAGGGAGCTGATGCTGATGAGAAAACAAAAAAAGTTGAATGATATCGTGTTCTGTTTCAGGAAACACAACCAATTGCGGTAATAAGAAATAAAATCCGGCATCAGCAGCGTATGCATGGCGATCGATCAGCGTATGCTTGATCAACCGTTGATCTATCCATTTGCTGAGTTCATTTGCTATTGCTGTCATACATAGTTGGATGTCGGAAAACCAATTAATTCTTCAATAATGCCTGGTAAAGTATTTCAACCGGATGATACGCTTTGCGCCCTGTGCCATCTTTGATCTGGTGGCGGCAACTTGTACCCGGGGCTGCTGTCAGGGTGCCACTTAACTGATTTCGAACAGCGGGAAAGAGAACGAGTTCTCCGATCTGCATACTGATGTCGTAATGCTCCTTCTCATATCCAAATGATCCGGCCATACCACAACATCCGGAAGGTATCACCTGAACTTTATATCCGGAGGGAATCGATAAAATATTTACAGTATCTGATAATTTTGCCAATGCTTTTTGCTGACAATGTCCATGTAATTGTATAGAAAGTGGGGAATCGGTGAATTGCTCCTTTTGAATATTCCCTGAAGCCCGAGGCGCTAGTTTGCCTGCAGGCGT
>DAIMYK010000315.1:1125-2572 GCA_036734525.1 Sediminibacterium sp.
CATCTATGAGGAAAACATGTTTGGACAATTCAGTGGCAGCCGATAAATATTCAGGATCGGAAAGTTCCAGGTATTCATCTCTGAAACTAATGATGGCAGATGGCTCTAGTCCGATAAGTGGTGATTCCGCATGAATCAAGGGGGAAAGCAATGCAATATTTTGATGAATGATCTTTTTTGCCCCCTTCAAAAGACCTTTAGACAACCAGGTTCGTCCGCTTTCCACCTTTTTGGGAATAATGACATTATATCCCAATGCTTCCAATAACAGAATAGCTTTCTGGCCAATAGCAACATCATTGTAATTGGTGAATTCATCACAGAAAAAATAGACTGTTCGGCCTTCCGGATTCACTGTGTTTCTTCTGCGCATCCAATTTAGCAGCGTTTCAGGTGCAAGTTCCGGCAATGAACGATGGACTGAAAAACCTGCGAGTCGTTTGATCCATCTACCTGTCACTTGATTGGAAATCATCCAATTATAAAGTGCAGGCATAAGCATGGAAAATTTCGACAGTGCGGAGAACCTGGCGATTAATTGTGAGCGAAGGGGAACCCCATGGATGTCGTAATACTGCTGCAGGAATTCCGCTTTCAGCTTCGTCATATCAACATTGGATGGACATTCGGTCTTGCAGGCTTTACAGCTCAGACACAAATCCATTACATCATAAATTTCCTGATGATCAAAGCGATTTACTTTTTTTGATCTTGTCAGGTATTCTCTCAAAACATTGGCCCGGGCACGGGTGGTATCTTTTTCTTGTCTGGTAGCCATGTAGGAAGGGCACATTGTACCACCGGAAACTGAAGTTTTCCTGCAATCACCAGATCCATTGCATTGTTCAGCGTGCTGTAAAATATTTTGACCCTGAAACCTGAAATAGGTTTTAAATTCCGGGGTGGTTTGACCGGCATCATACCTCAGGAAGCTATCCATTGGTGGTGTTTCAACTATTTTCCCCGTATTGAAAATATGTTGTGGATCCCAGACATTTTTTAGTTCAACAAAGCGCAGATAGTTATTTCTTCCTACCATTTGCTCAATGAATTCTCCCCTTAGACGTCCATCGCCATGTTCACCACTCAGGGAGCCACGATACTGCTGAACGAGGGTGGCAACTTCTGCAGCAATGGTTCTGAAGAGTTCATGACCCTCTTTGGTTTTCAGGTTGATGATGGGTCGCAGGTGCAATTCGCCGGAACCCGCATGCGCATAATGTACAGCATGCAGTTGATGACGAGACAATATAGCATTGAAGGAACGAATGTAAGCAGGAAGGTCTTCAACCCTAACAGCGGTATCTTCAATTACAGGAACAGCTTTTTCATCACCGGGTAGATTACTCAGTAATCCAAGTCCGGCTTTGCGCAGCGTCCATATTTTTTTGGTATCAGCACCAAACAAAACGGTGAAATGATATCCCAGTCCATGTTCGCGTAGTGT
>DAIMYK010000316.1:0-2565 GCA_036734525.1 Sediminibacterium sp.
GCGGAAAACCTCTTCATCGCTGGAAGCATAGAGATAACCTTTGTGAATGGCGATACATGTGCCGATATAGTTGCCAAAAACACATACATCTTCTGCTCTGCCATCTTTGTTGAGGTCTCGCAGGTACATGATCCCGTTGCCATTGAGTTTGCGTTCCAGTTTCACATAGATATCTCCTTGTTGGTTCACGGCAATGTGACGGGCACGTCCCATGTGTTCAGCCACTTTCAGTGCTGAGAAACCATGGGGCAATTTCAATCCTGCGTTGTTGCTATCAGGCAAAATGGCTAAGGACTTGCGTTGCTGAAGTGTGTCTCCGGCTGTAGAATCACAGGCCACGACAGAGACCAATAACAAAAGACAAATAGATTTATACATGGGAAAGAATTTTCGTTGCATGAAAATACAAATCAAAGGGCAATTCGGTTCAATTAATTACTGATTCCTGCCAGTGAATCAGGGCATCTACCAACTGGGTATTTTCCTGTTCTGTGCCAATGGTAATGCGAAGGCAATCATCGCAGAGTTGCACTTTGCTTCGGTCACGGACTACAATACCATTCTCCAATAAAAATTCATAGACCTTCCTGGCATTGCGGATTTTTACCAGCAGGAAATTCGCATCCGACGGGTAAACTGTTTCCACTTCAGGCATAGTGGCCAAAACTTCCGCCAGTGCATCCCGCATATCCACCAGATGACGAATCATATCGTTCACCTGTTCTACTTCCTCCAATGCTTTTAAAGCGAGCTCCTGTGCAGGTTGACTTATATTATAAGGTGGTTTTACCCGTTGTAACACTTCAATAATAGCTGTGCTCGCAAATGCCATACCCACTCTGAGTCCCGCTAAACCCCAGGCTTTGCTGAGCGTTTGCAAAACAACGAGGTTAGGATAATCTGTGAGCGCCGTTATCCAGGAACGTTGTCGGGCAAAATTGATATATGCCTCATCAATAACAACCAGTCCGTTAAAATGATTCAAAATAGTTTCTATGTCCTGCCACTGCATCAGGTTGCCGGTTGGATTATTCGGAGAGCATATCCAGATGATGCGGGTATCTTCATTCACCAACTGTTCCAGGTGAACCAGGTCTAGCTGGTAATCCGGCAAGAGTGGGGCACGAAGAATTTTTACATCGTTGATATTGGCACTCACTTCATACATGCCATAGGTTGGCGGACAGATAATAGTATTGCTTTTACCGGGTTCACAAAAACAACGATAGAGCAGGTCGATACATTCATCACTTCCATTTCCAATGAAAATATGCTCCGGCGCAATGCCCTTGATGACAGATAATTTTTCGCGCATCCGGTGGTGATGCGGATCGGGGTAGCGATTGTACCATTGCATGAGCGGGGAACCCAGGCTGTTCTCATTGGCATCGAGAAAAACCTTTGCCTCACCACTGAACTCATCACGTGCGGAGGAATACGGTTGTAAATCCCGGATGTTACTGCGAATCAGTTTATTCAGATCAAATGACATATAACTTGCTATAAGTATGAATGATGAATAGGATTGTTATGGTTGCAATCTGATTTCCACAGCCCGTGCATGTGCCTGCAAACCCTCTGCGAGTGCCATTTCTACTACAGTTGGAGCAAGTGCAGTGAGGCCTTCTCTGGTGAGTCGCTGGTAGGTAATTTTCTTGACAAAACTATCGACACTAACACCGCTATAGGCCCTTGCAAATCCATTGGTAGGAAGGGTATGATTGGTTCCGCTGGCATAATCTCCTACACTTTCAGGAGAATAATTCCCCAAAAAAACAGAGCCGGCATTGACAACATGCTCTCCCAGTATTTCCGCCCCTTCGCAGGCAAAGATGAGGTGCTCGGGTGCATAGGCATTTACCAATGCCAGGGCTTCCCCATTATCTTTTACTACGATGGCTTTGCTGTTGTGAAATGCTTGGCGGGCATAATCTGCCCGGGGCAAGATGGCCAGTTGCTGCTCAACTGCTTTTTCGACTTTTGCCGGAAGAGAGGCATCCGTGGTAACCAATAGAACCTGGCTGTCAGCACCATGTTCTGCCTGACTCAGCAGATCGGCTGCCACAAATTCAGGATGCGCAGCTGCATCGGCCCATACACATACTTCACTGGGTCCGGCAGGCATGTCGATGGCTATTCCCTCCTGCTGTGCCAATTGTTTGGCAGCAGTAACATACTGGTTGCCCGGACCGAAAATTTTATAGACTGCAGGAACTGTTTCCGTTCCATAAGTCATGGCTGCTATCGCCTGCACACCACCAATGGTATAGATTTGCTGAATGCCCACTTCGGCGGCAGCTACCAATATGGCTGGATGCACCTTACCATCTTTTCCGGGAGGTGTACACAAGATCACTTCTTTACATCCGGCCAACTGTGCCGGAATTCCCAGCATCAGAATGGTTGAAAACAAAGGAGCTGTTCCTCCGGGAATGTATAGCCCAACTTTTTCTATGGGCCGGGATCTGCGCCAACAGGTAATGCCGGGCATGGTTTCTACCGGATCTTCCTGACGCAACTGGGGAGTATGGAATTTTCGAATGTTACCCGCTGCCTGTCGAATCG
>DAIMYK010000317.1:0-2565 GCA_036734525.1 Sediminibacterium sp.
GGATAATGCACGTCATCAACCGCTCCGATGAGCTTTTAGATTTTTCCCTTTGTAGCCATTTCATGAGGTATAAATGAATGAAATAATGTGAATTGATCAGTCTGAAAAGCATTTTTCCAACTTGGGCGCAAAGGTAAGGGTATGTACCTGAAAAATCAGCAAATTCGGGAATAAAATTGCCCCCATCCAGTGCGAACCTGATCCGGAAGGTGTAAAGGGGGAAAACTGCCTGTTTTCTGTGAAAAATCTTCCGAAAAAGCTATTAAAAATCAATGTTTTGGTGAACTACGGTCATAGGGAATAACCCCTTAACGCTTCAATAATTTCCCCAGCAGGTGTATGATTCCGGCCAGTCCGATATTTACAGCCCCTCCCTTGAGTTTTTCCTTTGCCTGCTCATTGTTATCTTCCTTTTGCTTCCTGCCTTTGAGCCAATAGTACCCTGCCTGCAACAACTGGGTAATTCCACTGACCCCTTGCTTGCCCGCAACCACTTCCACAATTCCCAGTCCGGCCTTCTTGATCAATTCAAGTGGTATCTGACCGGTTTTTTTGACCAGGTCCTGTTCTTCCTGACGAATATGCTGCTGCAGGCGACCTATCTCTGCTTCCAGGGCCTCCAGATTGCGTATCGGTAATTTAGAGCCGGGTAGTTTCATTGTTTTCCGGTTTTTCTTCTAACAAAGAATCGATTACCTGATCCATTATCTTTTTCTGCAATTGCTTGCGGAACAAAAAGATGAGCGCCACTATTAAAAGGTAAAAAACAGTCACACAGGCAAAGCCCATTTGAACAGAACCGGTGGGACCCGCCAGCCAAAAGCCCAACATGATGCTGGCACTCATCATCACCAGAAATGACAACATTGCCAACAGAGTGATGAGGGTAAATCCTGCCGATAAGGCAGCCATTTTTTTTACAGCCTGCAACTGCAGCAAACGCATCCTATTCAAAAGATGCTGCTCCAGCATGTCTTTGTATTGCTGAAAAAATGAATCGGACAGAGGTTCCATAAAAAGTGGTTAGACAGTGGGCTCTTGTTTGGTATCCTGTGAGGGACTAAACTGTTCCGTCACTTTTCTGGCTTTGTCCAATAAAGTTTCCATAGCCGTTTCAAATTCAGCCACCTTTTCCTTGACATTGTCCTGCAAATCGTCAGTCTTATCTTTTAGATCACTCGTCATTTCCTTGCATTTGTTGGAACTCAGGAAGAGGGTGATGGCGGCGCCGGCTAATCCACCCAGGATCAGACCGGTGATGAATTTTTCTTTATCATTCATAGGGAAAGATTTATTTGTGCATATGAGTTGAAAAACACCCGTATAGTTTTTCGTATCTTGGTACTGTATTTCACTATAAATATACGATGGAAAATCAGCCCAACCACCGCATCAACCGGTATTTATTTTTAGTTGTGATCATAGTATTTGCACTGGCATTGCTGTTTTCACTCAAAGCGTTTTTTACCGCTTTTCTGGGTGCCATCATATTCTATGTCCTTAGCAAAAAGCCTGCCAATTGGCTCATCTCCAAAAAGGGTTGGAGCAAGGCTCTTACAGCGACCCTGGTAATCGTTATTTCGTTTTTCATCTTTCTGATCCCGGTAATTCTTTTTGGTGCCATGTTGATCAAAAAAGTACAGGTCTATGGCAGTGATATGGGTAACATTTATGCCACTCTCCGGCAGCTGGATGAATCCATCCAAAAACAATTTCACATTCGGATATTGAGTGAAGACAATCTGCAGCAGGTACAGCAATTTTTCAATCAACTGCTCTCATCCGCATTGAGTGGCGGACTCAATATGCTGGCTTCCATCACTATGATGTATTTTTTCCTTTTTTTCATGCTGGTGAACATCAATCGGCTGGAGGCAGCTATCTTACATTACCTTCCTTTCAGCCGCAGAAAGATCTTGATCTTCGGGGAGGAACTAAAAGCACAGACTTTCAGCAATGCAGTGGGAATGCCATTGGTAGCTTTTGGCCAGGGCTTCACTGCCTATATCGCCTATCTGATATGTAATGTGCCGGATGCCGGTTTTTGGGCCATCCTGACAGGAGCAACCTCTGTTCTGCCCATCATCGGTACAGGGCTTTTCTGGATTCCCATCGCAGCATATCTGATAATGCAGGAACAAACCTGGCAAGCAATATTCCTGTCCGTTTGGGGTGTCATGGTGATGGGTACCATCGATAATGTGATCCGCTTCATTCTGGCGAAAAAAATGGCAAATGTTCATCCTCTCGTAACCATTCTTGGCATCATTATCGGACTACAAAATTTCGGTATCACCGGACTAGTATTTGGTCCGCTGATCATTTCTTATTTCCTGATCTTACTGAAGATGTATTATTCCGATTATTTTGCTCATCCTGTAAAGCCACCCAAAGAGGAGGAAGCCTCCTTCTCCTGGCCATTTCAGGGAATCATGCGCAAAGGAGCTCACAAGGTTACTTATCGGAAGAAGAACATGAACGGCTAACCTTAATTTAGGCAGCAGGAATACAGCCATGCAGCAAGAGCTGCGCCTACGAAGGGTCCTGCTACCGGCACCCAGGCAT
>DAIMYK010000318.1:0-2540 GCA_036734525.1 Sediminibacterium sp.
ACCAGTTCAAACTAACCTTAGCTCCCGCCTCTTTTTCATACCCAAAGATTTACCTTCCAGACGATTCGCCTTCGGCTCATGTTGGGATGCTTACCAAAACATCAAATTTATTTGGAAGGAAATAAAAAATCTTTTTACTTTGTAATTCAAAGTACTTTTAAAATATATCTCATGGACCCATTGGAAGAACAATTGGAAGCCCTGCGCGACATCAGAAACATGATGCACCGCTCTAAGAAATTCGACCATATCAGCGGTAAAGCAGGAATATTGGTCGGAAGCCTTGCCCTGGTCATCGTTGCCATTACTTATTGGTTGCTGGAAATATCTCCCCTTACTCCTCATTATTATAACTACCTATATACCGAATCAGGCAAACGCAATAATCACTGGTGGCAATTGATGGCATTGTACACAGTTCTATTGCTCGTTGCCTCTTGGATCGGCTACCAGTTTGCCATTAAAAATGCTGTTCAAAATGGATCCGACAGCTTTGCAACACCCCTACGCCAACTGCTAACTTCTATGCTCTATCCACTGCTATCAGGGGGAGCCGTTTGTCTTGTCTTATTATATCACCAACAAGAGGCATGGCTGGCGCCCATGTCTTTGATCTTTTATGGACTCGCAATGGTGCAGGCAGGGCAACATTCATTTCCCTCCCTTATCTATTTTGGTTTAGCACTTATAGTCACCGGTCTAATCTCAGCTCTTTTTCTACCTTATGCTTTAATAGGATGGGCCTTTGGATTCGGTTTATTACACATCATTTTCGGATCATATATCTATTATCGCTACAAAAGTTGATTTCCCTTATTTCACATCTTAACAAGGCCTTTGAAAGCAGGGTGCGCCTGGGTATCATGAGCTTGCTGATGATACATGACCAACTTGATTTCTCTGCCCTGAAGAGCCAATTAGCCATTACAGATGGCAATATGGCAAGTCACATGACCGCACTTGAAAAACTGAAATACATACAGGTACAGAAAAAATTTATTGGTAAAAAACCCAATACCACCTACTCAGCCACTCCCTCCGGAAAAAAAGCATTTCAGTCCCACCTGGCTGCATTGGAAGCAATCATTCATCAAAGAAACAGCATATCCACTTCAAAAAAATAAAGTATGCAGCAAGAAATCATACAGCACCTTGATCAACCCGCTCATCTTGAACAATTGTACCGCAACTCTCCCCATGCTTTTAGTGCAGCGTTTAAGTCGTTGTATCCCAATGTAGCCGGTAACCCGGTTGCAGATGCCTGGCACCATCGATTACAATACCAGGCAAACAATAGCTTTGATTGGGGCTCAGGTCGTGAAATTCTCTTGTTACTGCTTTTATCAGCAATCAGTGGCTGTTGCTGGTTTCTCCCGGTCTGGTTCAAACTACCGGAAGATTCCTTCTACCAACATTACCTTAGCTTTATTCTGTTTCTGCCAATTGCACTTTATTACTTTTATAAAAAACAATTGGAGTATTCCAAATTGTTGTTACCATTGGGCCTTTTTCTGCTTGTATTTTGTTTTGTTTTTTTCTTGCCAATTCCATTCAACTCAGCTACCGGTCAATTACGCGATTTGCACATCCCCTTTTTACTATGGTCAATTGCCGGCTATGTATTTGTCCGCAACCAACTCAAAGACACCGAATCAACCATTCAATATCTTCAGCACAATGGAAACTGGTTGATTTTCTCCGGGTTACTCGGAATAGCCGGCGGTTTGTTTACAGCCCTTTCAGTTTTGTTGTTTGATATGATCGGTATCCAACTGAGTAGCATCTACGAAAAGTATTTTTTCCGTTGGGTAATAGGGGCCTTTCCTCTTTTTTCCTGTTACGTTATTCTGAACAATCCTTCACTTGTCAATCGGATTTCACCCATCATTGCCCGAATTTTTGCACCAATTGTATTGCTTACTTTATTCGGTTTTCTGGTATCGCTTGCTTTTGATCCGGGTAAGATATTCAATAGCAGAGAATTACTGATAGTTTTTAATCTTGTGCTTGTCGCTGTTATGGCAATTGTACTTTTTTCCCTGACTATTCGCAATGAGGCCGGTTGCGGAGATGTGGGGAAGAATATATTGGCACTCCTCTCTGTGTTGACCTGTATTGCTAATCTATTAGCCTTGTCTGCCATCCTATATCGGCTTGCTTCTTATGGATTCACGCCAAACAGAACAGCCGTGTTAGGTGCCAATCTGATCATGTTTGCGCATCTTAGCAAAATTACTTACCAGCTGTTGAAAGGCATTAGCAATAATTACATGATGCGGGCAGTTGAAAATGCCATTGCCCGATGGATCCCTCTTTATACTATCTGGGCAGCCAGCGTTGTTTTCCTTTTCCCCTTTATTTTCAACATGATTTGATATCCATGCAAACAACTCCGCTTAACGTAGAACCATGGAGTCGCGCCATTTTTTAACTTCTAATGAAAATGCTATGGGGTCTTCTTCCATAGGAACATGTCCCAATTCATCCCAGATATGTAATTGACTATTGCTGATTTGTCTCTTGAATACGTCGGCATTTTC
>DAIMYK010000319.1:0-2531 GCA_036734525.1 Sediminibacterium sp.
GGCAAGAACGGAACTTTGTCGATCTCCTGTGATTAGGATTTGAGGAGGTTGTGCTTTCAGAAGAGTAATGGGCGTTATTACTACTGCCAAAAAAACCATTAATAGGCGCAACGATAATTGGCGTAAAGATTTGCCAATCTGAAAGCTTGGGACAATATTGAAGTGATTACCAGACATAAGGGATAATCATTTTAGTGGTTTTCTTGTATTCAAGGTATCGATCCTTAAATTTACCAATCAACTCCTTTTCTTCAATGCCAATTCTAACATAATAAGCATATGTCATGGCAAAGAAGGCTATTAAGAATCCTATCCAACTGTTCAAAATCATGGAGGTGGATAGAATAGCCAGGAATGCACCGGTATAACTGGGGTGGCGGACAATTTGGTATGGTCCGGATTGAATCAACTGATGGTCATCTTTGATTTGAACTGTGGCAGTAAAGAATTTACCTAGTGTATTAACGGCCCAGGCACGAAAATAAACTCCAAAAGATAAGGTAATGATACCTGCGATTGTTACCCAATTCACCAAGTCCTTTTTTTCATGAAAATAAGCCCAGTCAATTATTGGGGCAATCACCCCCAATGCAGACATGGCAAGGATAAGGATGACTGAAAACCTGTCACTGCTCTGTTTTTCATTGGTCTCTTCAACAGAAACAGGGGGCTGGGTAAGCCACATGGCAATACTGCCGGCAATCATGAGTAATATCTTCCAATCAAGTATAAGTATCGGGTTCCCCAGAAGAGGTATAACGATCATCAGCAAGTTACTCATCGCAGCCAAAATCACTTTTCTCATGGAAACTATTTTTTGGCTAGGTGTTGAAAGGGTTCATATTTGATATGAAACTCTTTCGGATCATCGATTTGCAGTTTCAGGTTATAATGGATGTTGATGTAACTTTCCTTGAAGGGAGATTTTTCTTTGGAAATATGTATAGGGTTTTCCCTCAGGAAGGTAATTTTTTCTTTTTCCCTCGGATGGGTGGTAGCCAGGTCGGCAACGTTCTCAGAAAAAACAGCCGTTGCCAGCAGATCTATTTTTGGATAGTAAAACGTTCCGTTGTTACCTACCGTAGTCAATATTTGTCCGCCAATCCAATCTTTGAAACGAACTGTGGTGGGAGAACAGAGTGTAAAGAAAGTGTTGATACCAATTTGTGTGGCAAGGGCAACCGCTACGCGGGAAGGGAATAGACTTCCGATACCAAAGCCTGCAACTTCTTTAGAATTCCAGAGACCGGAAAGCTCAGCAGCACCTGTTTCAGCATGTTCCCGAACAATATCATAGATGCGTGGGTCCATTTTACCAGTCGCTTCTTCTATAGGAAGCGGGTGAATACCATCAGCTATCTGTATGCGAGCCCCACCATATAATTTAGAACCATCCAGTTTTTCCACTACGATAACGAACATGGAACGACGATACATCCAGTCATTTGTATTGGAAGTGATATTTTCGATACCGTAGATTGACAATACCCTTCTATGCCCTTCTATAAACTTCAAACAGGAGTCCGGATCATCGGTCGCCCGAAATACCCGAATCCGTATCTCTTCATCAATGGGGAAAAAACTACTCATTACTTGCTGAATTTTAATAAATTTAGTGGAAATTTACCTGATTTTTATAAAATTTTAGTGTTGGAACCGATGTTTTGGTATAATCTTATATTAACGCAAATTAATCATTAATAGTATGGAAGAAAAAAATATCAATGTATTATATATTGATGACGAACCGAATAACATCAATTCGTTCAAAGCTTCCTTCCGTAGAGTTTTCAACGTGTTTACTGCTGAATCAGCCGAAGAGGGCAGAAAAATCCTAAATGCTGAGGAGATTCATGTAATTCTGAGCGATCAACGGATGCCAAAGGAGACCGGAATCGAGTTTTTTCAGTCCATTTTACAATCCCACCCCGACCCTATTCGGATTCTGATCACGGGTTATACCGATATCAACGCCGTAATCGATGCCATCAACGTAGGACAAGTTTATAAGTACCTTACCAAGCCATGGAATGAAGATGACATTAAAAACTTCATCATCAAGGCATTCGAGGTGGTTGATTTGCGACAAAAGAATCGTGAATTGACAGAACGACTGATTGATGCCAACACCAAACTGGAGTTTCTGGCGCGGCAGGGATTGCTTTCCTAATGTTTGGCATTTTCTCTTTTTTATAGGGGTGTATACTTTTTTCTCTAAAAAACCTACTTTTTTCTGTGCTTGTTCAAAGGAATTTCCATTGAGGGTTGTTTTTGCCCACCTGCGGAGATTGACTCAATATTTTTTTGATCTGATTCCAATAAAAGTGGCATTTCCTTATTTTCTGTCAGGAGATATGGTGTTGGTGGAGGATTTTTTTGGATGATGGAGTTTACCAACCCGGCAACTTGTTTCAGCCAGGTAGGTTGTGATTGAATCATTTCTCCTAAAGTTTCTATGGTAGGTCCCAACAGCGCAGTCCATACTTCCCCGGAACCCCTCACCCAGAAACCGTGGGGACCCCATTTCCTTG
>DAIMYK010000320.1:0-2515 GCA_036734525.1 Sediminibacterium sp.
ATCGCGGAGAAGGGCCTCGCCGCGCACTGGAAGTACAAGGAGGGCGGGCATGAGGAGGACAGGTTCGACCAGTGGTTCGGCCAGATCCGTGAGGCCCTCGGAAGCCAGGAGGTGAGGTCGATCGACTTCCTGCAGGATTTCAAGACATCTTTTCTTGCAGAGGAAATATATGTTTATACCCCCAAGGGGGAAGTAAAAATGTTGCCTACCGGCAGCACAGCCCTAGATTTTGCTTTTTCCATTCACAGTGCAATCGGTTCAAAATGTATTGGCGCTAAAGTTCACCACAAATTAGTGCCCCTAAGCCATAAACTGCGCAGCGGTGACCAGATAGAAATCATCACCAGCAACAAACAAAAGCCCACAGAAGACTGGCTGAAATTCGTAGTTACCGCCAAAGCAAAAACCAAAATCAAGGATGCCCTGCGGGAAGAAAAGCGGAAAATTGCAGACGAAGGCAAATACATACTGCAACGGAAAATGGAAAACATGGGTGCGGCCTACAACAACCATAATATTGAAGAATTGGTTCAGTTTTATAAGGTACCCTCAGCACTCGACCTTCATTATCACATTGCTACCAAACTGATCGACCTGCGGGAACTTAAGGAAGCGACTTTATATGGTGACCGGATTGAGCTACCCAAACCCAAACCTGCGCAAATAGAGCCTGTTGCTGACACAGGCACCCCGAAAAATGTTTCCAAAAAAGATTCTGAACTGATCATCTTCGGAGAAAGTAGTGATAAAATCATGTATCAACTGGCCAAATGCTGCCATCCCATTCCCGGGGATGATGTATTCGGCTTTGTCAGCACCGGAAAAGGCATGATCATCCACCGCACTGCTTGTCCGAACGCACCACAACTGATGGCCAATTACGGGCACAGAGTTGTTAAAACCAAATGGGTAAAAAACAAAGAGATTTCTTTCCTTACCGGACTCCGCATCATTGGCCTGGATGATGTCGGTGTTGTCAATAAAATCACCAATGTGATCAGTGGTGATCTGCGCATCAATATTTCCGGTCTCAGCATTGAATCACGGGAAGGCATGTTTGAAGGTACCATCAAAGTTTTTGTTCACGATAAGGAAGAACTGGATGAACTGGTAGAACGTCTCAAAGCCCTGCAGGGAATTGAAAAGGTAGACCGGCTGGATACAGAATCTGCTTCCTGAGCTATTTTCTTTTCAATCGTTTATACACATATCGGTAATATTATCCTTTCAGTTTGTTTTGTAAGGTCATGGACGCTTATTTTTGTGGCTAATCAATAACCATTTTATGGTAGATGTAATACTGGGTATGCAGTGGGGTGATGAAGGCAAAGGAAAAATTGTCGATTATTTTGCCCCACGTTACGACATCATCGCCCGTTTTCAGGGCGGACCCAATGCCGGACATACCCTGTATGTGAACGGGAAAAAAATTGTTCTCCACCAGATACCTTCCGGTATTTTTCACCAGAACACCATCAACATCATTGGAAATGGTGTGGTACTCGACCCGGTAACCCTCAAAAGAGAATGTGATGCCGTAGCTGCCTTCGGAATAGATGTGAAAAAAAATCTTTTCATTTCTGAACGAACCAACCTTATTGTTCCCACACATCGGGCACTGGATAAAGCATCGGAAATGCAAAAAGGGGATAGTAAAATCGGTAGCACCCTGAAAGGCATCGGTCCGGCTTATATGGACAAGACCGGCAGAAATGCGCTTCGCGTTGGAGATGTATTGCAAAAGAATTTCACTACCGAATATATCCGGCTTCGCCTGAAACACCAGAAACTATTGGATAACTTCCATTTTGTAGAAGACATCGGTTCCTGGGAAGAAGAGTTTTTCGAGGCCCTGGAATTCCTGAAAACATTGAACGTGGTCAATGGAGAATACTTCATCCATGAAAAAATACGGGATGGGAAAAAAGTGCTGGCAGAAGGGGCACAGGGTAGTATGCTCGATATTGATTTCGGTACTTTCCCCTTTGTCACTTCTTCCAATACCATATCCGCAGGAGTTTGCACCGGACTCGGCGTTTCCCCCCGCATGATCGGCGAAGTGATGGGTGTTACCAAGGCCTACTGCACCCGCGTAGGTGGGGGCCCCTTCCCTACTGAACTGGAAAATGAAACCGGTGAACTGATCAGAAAAACCGGAAGTGAATTTGGTGCTACCACCGGCAGACCCCGTCGTTGTGGCTGGATAGATCTCGTTGCACTCAAATATGCTGCTATGCTGAATGGTGTAACTCAAATGATCATGACCAAAGCAGATGTTCTCGATGGATTCAGTGATCTGGAAATGTGTACCGCCTACAACATCAACGGAAAAGAGACCCAGCAACTTCCTTATCAAATGAATGGTATCGCAATCGAACCTGTATTGAAAAAATTTGCAGGATGGAATACACCCACTGTTCATTGCAGAGAGGCTGACCAATTACCGGAAAAAATGAAAACCTATATTTCATTCATTAATGAGTATGTTGGTGCGCCGGTAAAAGTGGTTTCCAAC
>DAIMYK010000321.1:0-2489 GCA_036734525.1 Sediminibacterium sp.
CCTGTTTGGTTTTTCTTCCGGATTAGTTTTCGGGGTGGCTACATTGGGCTCATTATTTTCCGGCTGGGATAAGCGGGCGGGTATGGTTGCCAATTCAAGACTGAATATGGGGCTCCTGTTACTGATTATTCTGGCAGTATCGGTGTTCATTGCTTATTTTTACCGAATCTATCGCTGGGAGAGAAATGAGGAACACTACCAATCCCTCCTGGCCAAAAAAAAACGTGAAAACAAAAATTCCATGCAGCCAGCAGCTGACTTGGATGGTCTTACTAAAAACTAAAGTCGTGAAAAAAATCTTACTGTTCATTCTGATGGGTGCAACCGCTTATGGCTGTCTGAAAACCGAACCCAGTGGCTGTCAACCAGTTGCAGTTGAGTCGGAAAAAGCTCGTTTGGTGAAATTCTGTACCGACAATAACATCACTTATACGGAACATAGTTCAGGTATGCTGTACCAGATCATGGACCCCGGGCAGGGCACTCTGGCACCCGCTGCCTCCTCAACAGTTACCGTTCAGTACGTAGGAAAGTACATGAACGGCTCTAAATTTGATTCTTCTACCACTCCTTTTACCAGTAGTTTATCCCAACTGATCGATGGGTGGAAACTCGGATTACCCCTCATCAAAAAAGGGGGCAAGATCAAATTGGTGATTCCCTCAGCCCTCGCTTATAGTTGTACGGGTTACCCTCCTGTTATTCCGGCCAATGCCCCCCTCTTTTTCGAGGTTTCACTCGTTGATTTTAGGTAGTCGAAGTCAACCTTCCCCGGCAGGGAAACAAGGTCACCCGAACTGTGGCCCCTAACACGGGCGGATTGGCTGAATTTCAGTGGCATTCCCCTATCTTTGCGGCTCTAAATTTGAAAACCGAAACGCTATGCAACTGAAAGGGCTGGTGAAGATTTTTGCCATTGTACTGATTATTATTTGTGTTTATCAACTTTCATTTACCTGGTTGGTAAGGAACCATGAGGGAGAGATGGAAAAGAAAGCAGCCTCCTGGCTGAAACAATATCCAACTGCCAGTCAGGTTTATCCCAATGATAAAGAACTGCAGGAAAAGTACAACGATAGTCTGGCTGACATCAAAAAAGAAAGACTGCGCCGTTTACTGGACAGTACCAAGGACACCAAACTGGGATTTGGCTTTACAACCTACAGAAACGCCAAGGAAAAAGAATTGATGCTGGGTCTGGACCTGCAGGGTGGTATGAGTGTTACCATGGAGGTTGGACTGGATGGTCTTCTTAAATCGCTGGCCAACTTTACCAAAGACCCGGTATTCAATAAAGCATTGCAGCAGGCTGTTGCCAGAAAAGCCAATGGAGGTGCTGACCTGATCACACTTTTCAGGGAAGAATTCACCAAGTTAAATCCTACCGGAAAATTAGCCCCATTCTTCGCTGCCCGCAGCAATGGCAAGGTTAAATTCGATGCGAATGATGATGCTGTAACAGCTTATCTCCGGGAACAAGCTACATCCGCCTTCAACAATACTTATCGCATTCTCCGCACCCGTATCGATCGTTTCTGTGTTGCGTCCCCCAATATCAACCCTGACCCTGCCAAAGGTATCATCAACATCGAGTTGGCAGGCGTTAATGATAAAGAAAGAGTTCGTTCCTATTTACAATCTACTGCCAACCTGCAGTTCTTCGAAACCTATACTTTGGAGAGCCGCGATATCCAGGATGCACTGGTCGCTGCTGACAAAGCTGCTCAGGAATTTGTAAATGGCACGAGCAAACAAGATTCTATCGCTGCTGCAAAGAAAAAAGACAGCACTGACAAGAAAACTACCGCTTCCACAGATACCAGCAAAACAGCAACCATCTCTGCCATCTCCAATATGGCAGGCACCAGTGGTGGCGCCAAAGCATCTGACACAACCGCCAAAAAGGGAGCAGTTGAAAATCCCATCTTCCGCCTATTGCAGGTGGCACAACCCTTCCAGGGAACCAATGGAAGACCGGTATTTCCCTCCGCAATCGGATACATCAACGCCAAAGACACCGCTAGTCTAAATGATTACCTGGCATTGGATGTGGTAAAAACTAAATTCCCCTCCAATCTGGTATTCATGTACGGAAAAATGGAGATGCAATCCACCGATCCAAAAGCTGCTGACATCCTGACCCTGTATGCCATCAAGACCCTGGATAACGGACAGGCAGAACTGGAAGGAGATCATATCAGCAGTGCATCACAAGATTATGATGAGAAAGGTAAGATTGCCATCAAGATGAACATGGACAAGATCGGTACGAACATCTGGGCCAAAATGACTACCCGGAATGTAGGGAAGCCGATTGCAATTGTGCTGGATAATTTTGTGTATTCTGCGCCAAATGTAAACGATCCTATCACAACCGGTAACTCACAGATCTCCGGAAACTATACATTGAAGGAAGCCAAAGATCTTTCCGAAATATTAGAAAGCGGTAAACTGCCCGCTCCTGCCAAGATCGTTCAAGAGCAACAGGT
>DAIMYK010000322.1:0-2474 GCA_036734525.1 Sediminibacterium sp.
CCCTGCAGTTACTCTCCATCGCTCAGTAACTAAACGGGGAACCAAGCGCTGATGCTCCGTAAGCTCACAGGTTCATTTAATAACGAAATGCCCCACTCATCAATTCCTGCTCAGCTCCCGTTATACCAATTTCTTGGGCTACACTTTTCCAACTACTCACAGCCGTTTTCACTTCTGTGATGATAGTATTCATTTCAGCATCATTCAATTGAAAATATTCACCAACACTTTTCGCCAATTCAAAGTCCAGTGCGTTGTTATACATATCAATATTCAATGCCAAACCATCTTTATCAACAGATGGGTTGATATCAAAAGCCGGTGATAAAACCCAGCCCTTATCGGTCAAAATAAAACCATGATTCCTCAGGTGATCATCTGTGTTGGAAACAGCAATATGAAAAATGATCCTTCGCCAGAGTTGCTGCAGGTCTTGTTTAATTTGAGCACCGTTGTACTGGATGAATTCCGCCATATCCAGATAACTGGCAGGACTCTCTTTGATAGTAGCTTCATTTTGCCCGGTCATAGTCATCGCCGATGCAAAATGAATGCGCTCGTTCAACTTGCGGTCAAACCGCTTGGTAAAAAAAGTATGAAATTTCCCCGCCACTTTTTCAATCCTCGACTCAGGCATAACTATGCCACACTTCAAAGCAAGTTTACTCGCCAGAAATTCCCAGGCACCTTTATCGATGGTATCGCCTTTTGATGGAAACTTGGCAATCCACAAATGCCCTTGGTCATCGGTGATATTTGCCTTTGGCCTTGCACCCCCTAAGGAGGAACCCGGTGCCATCAATATAGTCAGCCATTTTTTTACTTCCTCGCTGTCTTCATCACTTTCTAAAACCTCAGCTCCATGCTGCAGATCTCTGATGCTTGCCCATGGCGGAGTAGGCATAGCATGGCTATCATCCAGGAACGGCCCTTCTTTATCCAGCTTAAACCGTAAAGCACCCATTCTTGTTGCATCATACACACCCAGTAAAAAATCAATATCATATAAAACCGGCGCCGGCCGGCCCGCCTCCCTCGCCAGTTGTGCAGCACGACGCTTCATCAAAGTACGTCCCCAGGTATCCGGCATCGAATCCATAAATATCCCGAAATTCTCTTTGCCATTCGGGTATTGCGGTCCACTAAACCAGGCAATATCAGGATCCAGTAACTGCTGTTCTTTAGAGTGTATCCAGTCAGTATCATACTTAAAACTATATACCTTTTTACCCTTTGCCTGCAGGGCACTCAGCACACCAATACATTTTGGCTCAGGCATCCCCAACCAATGGGAGTAAACGTAAATATCTGTTTTGTTGTTAGACATGTTTATTTATTTCCAATTAAGCTCAGGTCTTGTAATTTCCTTCCGTAATCATCATCCGCTGCCAGTTTCAAAAAATCATCCTGCAGCCCCAATACACGAAGTGTATTGAAGTAAGCAGCTATAGAAACCCTGCTGTTCCCTTTCTCAATATGGTACAGGGTACTGCGATCAATACCGGCTCGTTCTGCCACCTGCAGCGTAGTTAATTTCCTTCTCTTCCTGGCCAATTTTATGTTTTCGCCCACCTGTTCCAGTATTCTCTGGTATTTCGGAAAGATTACTTGCTTTTTCGCGTTCATGTATTTTTGTTGTTTATTATCTACAAATATACGCATTATGTGGATATTATGCATCATTATTACTTATGTACCTTCCCCCACAGAACTGTGGGGATGACAGGGTAGCATGCTAAACACCAGTGAATCTTCCGACTATATTTTTGGAATGCAACAACAAATGCTGAATCCTGCTCCTCTCGGCTTTTTTCAGGTTTCGTTCCCGAATCAATGCCTCTGCTTTGGTTCTACATTCCTCCACATAAATCAGCTTCCATGGCATTTTGCCGGATGTATACTTGGATTCACCTTGGTTATGCTGCTGCAGACGCTTTAAAGGGTCCTCTGAATAACCCTTATAAAATGTTCCATATTGCACACTCTCAATGATGTAAACATAATGGGCCATAAAAAAGAAAGTCCCAGTTAAATCTGAGACTTTTAAGCGGACCGGACGGGACTCGAACCCGTCCCCACAGTACTGTGGGGATGACATGGCAGCATTCTAAACACCAGTGAATCTTCCGACTATATTTTTGGAATGCAACAACAAATGCTGAATCCTGCTCCTCTCGGCTTTTTTCAGGTTTCGTTCCCGAATCAATGCCTCTGCTTTGGTTCTACATTCCTCCACATAAATCAGCTTCCATGGCATTTTGCCGGATGTATACTTGGATTCACCTTGGTTATGCTGCTGCAGACGCTTTAAAGGGTCCTCTGAATAACCCTTATAAAATGTTCCATATTGCACACTCTCAATGATGTAAACATAATGGGCCATAAAAAAGAAAGTCCCAGTTAAATCTGAGACTTTTAAGCGGACCGGACGGGACTCGAACCCGCGACCTCCGCCGTGACAGGGCGGCATTCTA
>DAIMYK010000323.1:0-2461 GCA_036734525.1 Sediminibacterium sp.
AGCTGACATGTACATAAAAGAAATATAAAATAAGAGATTGTGACTAATTTGCGCATGATCTGGGAAGTTTGATATCTAAAGTTTTTTTGGTAGGTGGCAGACATTTATTGTCATTACATACCATGTATTCAACAGAACCTGCAATATTGGTAGCTACTTTTCCCCTAACTGTTACTCTTTTTACAAACTTCACCTCATTGCTGAAATAAACAACCGGAACCGGGGGCTGACCAAAATTGGGGTCTAGTGTTTTTTCAGGCTTACCGATTTCTTTGGCTTTTCCGGCAGCCATTTGTAACAATGGATTGGGACGGAAGGTAATATTGGTGGGTATAGGGCCTCCCTTACCGGTGAATTGAGAATACAGATGCCAGGGCTTATCAATTTCAGCTGACAGCACCACATCGTAAACTCCCGGACTGACTTTGGTTGCAGAGAAATTCCATTGAACAGGATTCTCGATCTGGGCAGAGGCAGCTTTCCAGCCGAAAAAAAACAGAGATACAATCAATAATTTTTTCATGGGTAGGGGATTTTATGCGATAAGTTCAGGTACAAGTCCAAGCAATCGGAATACTTCTATTCCATCAAGGTTCCCCAGAGAAGGCGAGGTAGCTCTTTCAGGGTGGGGCATCATTCCAAAAACATTCCTTTCCCGGTTACAGATTCCTGCAATGTGGCGGGCAGCACCATTGGGGTTGGCAGAATCGGAGAGATTCCCGGAACCATCACAATAGCGGAAAATGACCTGGTTGTTTGCTTCCAGTTCATCCAATAATTTTTCATCTCCATGGTAGCGCCCTTCGCCATGAGCGATGGGAATGGTCAATACCTGGCCTTCCGCAGAGCGGATATGAACATTTTTACAGATGAATTGGCGGTTCATGTTTTGAAGTAACACTCCTGGCAGTAACCCACTCTCACATAAAATTTGGAATCCATTACATACGCCAAAAACTTTTCCTCCCTCTTGTGCAAACCGAATAACGGATTGCATCATCGGACTGAACCTGGCTATAGCACCACAGCGGAGGTAGTCACCATAAGAAAAACCCCCGGGTAAAACGATACAATCTTCAGTTGAGTAGGCGCTCAGATCGCTGTCTTTGTGCCAAAGAAAAGAGACCGGCGCCTTCAGGTCTTGCTGAATGGCATCGAACATATCGCGGTCACAATTGGAACCCGGAAAAACAACTACCCCAAATTTCATATCGATGGATTATAAATAATAGAAATATTTCAGGTCAAAGTTAACAAACACGGGGCTCTTCCGGACCTATTTTTTCAAGATGAACCAATTATGTACCACTGACTGGGCCACCAGGAGCCAAAACAAGATATTGGGCAGCAATAAGCGCCGGGGAACAGAAAAAGCTGTTGAAAAAAAGGCACTCAAGGGAAGTGTCATCAGCCATAACCCCTCCATCCCTTGCCTGCTCATCAAAAAAGGAAGCGGTAACAGAAAGAGTAAGAAAATCAGCAGCACGCTCCAGCAGTTGCGGGTTTGCATGAGCAGTCTGCTGTTAAATCGCTGCCAGTAACTCAAACCTGTCAACAATGCTATAACAAGCAATACCAATGAAGCAATACCCATTTCATCAGGTCTTGCCATCGGCCAACCGGGAGAGAATATGGGTAATTCCCTAAAAAAAGCGGGGAGATTATCCATCAGGAAAGAACCGGCCAACAAAAAATAATACGGGAGTAGAAAGCCAAGCAGATAAATTAGGTATTCATTGATGCGGAATCTCTTCACAGTGGCCATTGCCGGTATGGATGCTATTGCCATCCACAGCAACGGATGATATGCAATGACAGCTATACCTAGTATCAACCCGTTGTTCATCAACGCCGAACGGGTTTGTGCTTGTTGTGGCAGGTCAGATATACGAGAAAAAATCCATAAGAGAAGGTGTCCTGAAACCAATGCGGGACTTAAATAACACCAGATGGGAAAAAGACCGGACAACAGCACGAGGGTCAAGGCCGGGAGATAGGTTGAAGAGGGGAACATACGCATCCGGTCCATGATACCATTCAAACGCAGGGCGAGAGATATGAGTAAACCCTGGAACAATAAAAACAAAATAGTTGGATGCAGTTTGGTCAAATACCCTGCCATCCATTCAGATAACCAGCCACTGGAAGGCGACTCAGTAACCACGACCGGTGACCACAGCCAATGGGCATGAATACCTATACTCAGGAAAATGAGTAAAATGATATTAATGAGTGATTTATCCCTTAATTAAATGTCCACGGTCAATATTCTATTTTTGCGAAACAGATAATCCCTCTGTACTGTCAGGTAATCAATACCTGTCTCAATCCGACCTGTTTGGCATATCGGGGCATGAACTCAAATCCCCTATCCAGGTTTTTGAGGGAGGGGTTGCGGATGAGTTGCAATTCTGAAGAAATGCAATGGTCGGAAAGAATCTGTTATCTCTTTTCATAGGCT
>DAIMYK010000324.1:0-2434 GCA_036734525.1 Sediminibacterium sp.
AGGCGCCTAAAAAAAGTTGCTGCAAAAACGAAACCAAGTTGGTGAAAATGCAGGAAGATGCCCGACAGCCGGAATTAATCAATGACAATGCATTCCCGCCGGTAATAACTTTACCGCTGCAAGAAATAAGTTTTACGGTTGCTGTTGTCCCCAATTCCAACAGCCGTTCTTTGACCGTAAATGATTCACCCGATGCGCTACATGTCCCGCTCTATCTCCGTCATCGGGTTTTTAGACTTTAATACAGGATTGATCTTTTCTGTCTGAAAAGACAGATACCCGGTTTTCCCGCCAAAGGCGGAAAACTATTATATTCAATCATCATTACAAAAAAATACAATGAAAACTTTATATACATTTTTAGCTGCCGGCTTATTTTTTCTGGTAGCAACAGCCACTGCACAAACCGTCAAATCTGAAACCATCAAAGTATGGGGTAACTGTGGAATGTGTAAAAAAACAATCGAGACAGCAGCTAAAGACGCGGGAGCTACCGCAGCAGTTTGGGATAAGAATACCAAGATGCTTGCTATTAAATATGATGGTGCGCAAACTTCTGCTCAGAAAATTCAGGAGAAAATTGCTGCAGCCGGTTATGATACCCGCGATTTCAGGGCCAATGACGAAGCATACAAAAATCTCGAAGAATGTTGCCAGTATAAGCGCAAAGCAGCTACTCCTGCTAAGCCGGCTCAGCAGGCAATGAAGAAGCCCTGTTGCAGCAAAGATGCTACTGCTGTGGCATGTTGCGGTGAAAACGACAAAAAAGATACATCTTGTTGTGTTGCAACAACAAAAGATTGTCAGTCCTGCTGCAGTTAATAAATTGATTTCTTGAAACTATTCTTAATGCCACCCGCCAAGGCGGGTGGCTTTCAACTCATTACCATGAAAAAAATACTATTTCTTTTCCTGATACTACAGGCAAGTAATCTATCAGCACAATTCACGAGTGCCACCCTCAAAGCATCCGGTCTCACCTGTGCTATGTGCTCAAAAGCTGTTTACAATGCATTGAGTTCGGTTCCTTATGTAGAGAAGGTACAACCCGATATTCAGGCATCTACTTATCAGATCAATTTTAAAAATACAGCCAACATTGATCCTGATCTGATGGCAAGAGCAGTTACTGATGCAGGCTTTTCTGTTGCCAAACTTGAAATGACAGGGAACTTTCCTGAGACCGCGATAGAAAAAGACGGACATGTAATCTGGAACAACAACGTGTATCATTTTGTACAATCTTCGGTGAAGAGCATCAAGGGCAAGCAGACCATTCGCCTGGTGGATAAATTATTTGTCTCTGCCAAAGAGCAAAAGAATTTTGCCAAACTCACCAGCATGTCATGCTATGCTACCGGTACACGTCAATCTTGTTGTCCTACAGTGACGGGAGCAGCTTCTGCACGTATCTATCACGTCACACTCTGATCTGCGCATGAAAAAAGCAATGTTTATTTTCGGTTGGCTTCTCGGAGGGACGCTGACCGCACAGGAGTTATATGTATTCTCTGAACCTGCGAGCAACATGCCTGCGTATTCCCAAGGTGTGAAGCAATCCCTCAAATGGCTTCCTAACAGGCCGGGCAAGGGAAGAGATTTTCGAAGTACCACGGAGTGGATGTATGGTGTCAACAAAAATTGGATGATACATGGTGCGGTTACTTTTTCCGATATGTACAGTCCGAACTTCCGGTGGGAATCCTGGCGACTCTACAGCAAGTATCGCTTTTATTCCAGCGATGATCTGTACCGCCATTTTCGGATGGCAGCTTATGCTGAGGTTTCAACCAGTACCAATCCCCTGATCTACGATGAACTCAGCATGGAGGGAGATCAGTCGGGCTGGCAGACGGGAATTATATTGACCCAATTGTTGCACAAGTTGGCAATATCCGGCACTGCAGGATTCACAAAAACATTTTTGCAGCCTGATACTCTTCACCACATCAGTGTGCCACCCATTGCACGGGAAGCATTCACTTATTCATTGTCTGCCGGCTATCTCATACTTCCAAGAACTTATTCCAGTTATGACCAGACGAACCTGAATCTCTATTGCGAGTTTCTCGGACAAGAGGGCATCAGTTCCAGGAGGGGCTTTTTGGATATGGCTCCGGCATTGCAATTGATTTTTAAAAGTCAGTTCAAGCTGAACCTGGGGTATCGATTTCAGCTGGCAGGAGATATGAAAAGGATGGCGCAACAAAGCTGGCTACTGAGTACGGAGTGGTTGTTTTTGAGGAAGATAAAAGGTCAGGGTAAGAAATAAATGTGGCATATAGGAATCATTATTGCATCAGCATCCATAAACCGGTTGCTTGTTTTGGTTTACAACATTCTTAAATAAAGGATTTTTATGGCTTGTTCTTCCAAAAGATCTACCGGACGATTGAAAATGTTTTGCAATGAATATTTGAAATCGAAATAGTTA
>DAIMYK010000325.1:0-2430 GCA_036734525.1 Sediminibacterium sp.
GGCATTGTAGGGTTTTTGTAGGGCGGGTCCCAGCCATAGAGCGTTATCTTTTCCGGGTGGTGGGGGAGTATCCTCAACAACCGGCTGAGGCCGCATCCAGCCTTGATAACACCATACTTTAACTGTTCTGATGTTTCCTAGTTTTCCGCTATGAACCATTTGAATGGCATCTGTAAAATGTTGCTGACTACGCTGCCACTGTCCGACTTGTACTACTTTTCCGTAGCGCTCCTGTGCTGCCACCATGCGCCGGCACTCTTCTATTGAGTTGCCAGCAGGTTTTTCTACATAAACATGTTTCCCTGCCTGGCAGGCATGTATCATCATCAGTGCGTGCCAATGATCGGGAGTGCCGATGATCACCGCATCAACATCTTTACTGTCGAGTAATGACCTGTAATCTTTGAAACGTTGAACTCCTTCTGTGGGTATTTTTTTTTCGCCCATTTCCTTCCATCTTTTTTCCATCACTGCTTCATCCACTTCACAAATTGCTGAGATGCTAACTCCGGGAATTTGTATGGCAGTCAATGCATTGGCCCATCCCATCCCATTCAATCCGATAACGCCAATACGAATACGTTTGGCCGGACTTTTATTCAAGATATCTGCATAGTTTTTTGCCCACAACATATCCGAGAAAATTATACCTCCTGCCAGCAAAGCAGATTGCCGAAGAAACTCTTTTCTATTGCTCATGTTACTTTTTATAGACTACTTTAAGTTAGGCATTTTTTAAAGAAGTTAAAAAGTATGATGCTTCTCTTTTTAAATTAAAGAGGAACTTCTGATGACAACCGGAAAAAACCATTCGATGTTAAGTGTCATACTTGTTAGCGGAACTTGACAATCGAGAAGAATTGAGCATTATTGATTGGTGCCCTAGGTTCCGATCCCTGATCTTCCTAATATATAAATATTTGATATTAATGCATTCAAATTCTTTCTAATACGCGATAATTTTCCGGATCGTAGTCCTTGAGAAAGGTCCGAAGACATTCCACTATGGAAGGCAGGCTTCCATCTATTTGTCGGCGCATCAATTGACCGATCGGTATATATAGATAATTAACCGGAATTACTTGTAGTGATTGAAGATCTTTTGAAGTAAATAGCTTTTCGGTGGCATGGTAACTGGCCATGCTGCCATCAAATGTACTGTCATGGAGTGCTTTTTCCTTATAATCTGCACAAGATTTTAACCATTCCTCTTTTTTTTCTACTAATAAGTGATTAATTATTTTCACATAGTCTGTCATGAATTTTTTTGCTGCTACTTTGTACATGAATCCATAAGTGACATGTTGAAATCTGTTGTTCGGCCCACCATAATATTTATTGAATGCACTAACAACAGCACTTCCCGACCAAAAGTGCCAGGCTTCCTTTTTTGCAGTGACCATTGTTTCTGTAAATGGTGATATACCAAATTCTTTTTTAAATTCTGTAACAAAATCAAGTGTAGGGTAATCAGCATTGAACAGATCGCGAGTGTATTTATAGAGGAACCCCGGAGTTCCATAATAGGAACTTTCAACACTGCGCATCAGGTATCTCCCATTAGATGTAGAAATACTTTCTCCAATCCCGGTAGAATCGATGAATCGGGTCAAAGTATCAGGATAAAAACTGGGCTCAAATCGATACTGCTTGTTCGGATTTGATGAACTGGCTGCAAGTTGTAAAGAGGATGCATCAGTTTCTGAGTCAAGTAACTGATGAAATATCAATTTGTACTGTTTGTTTTTGATAGGGTCTGAGGAGGCGAAAGAGAAGCAAATGATGGCTGATAATAGCAACAACAATACATTCACCCTTTTGGAACGGGAGGTTTCGGACATAGGATTTTTTTACAAGTTACAAGTTTAAACTATTGTAACAAGTCCGTTACCCCGCATGAATTTGTTAATTATTTTTTAGTTCATCCCAACACTTGCGCACCTTGTCATACACGGCATTACTCAGGGGAGTCAATGGCAAACGCAAGTGATTTTTCAGTAATCCGTGGAGATGTAAAAATGCCTTAACCCCGGCAGGATTGTTTTCAGCAAATAGCAGATCGTAGACCGGTAGAAGAGTATTGTTGATCTTTCTGGCCTCATCAAAATTACCTGCGAGGCCGTGGCGAACCATGGTGGAAAATGCAATGGGATAAGCATTGGCTGCAACACTGATCACTCCATCCATACCCGCTGCTATCAGTGCAAGTGTAAGTGCATCTTCGCCACTGATTACCAGAAAGTTTTCTGGTTTTTCCTTTAAGATCACCGCACACTGGTCCATCATGCCGCTGGCTTCTTTGATTCCAACAATATTGGATAAGTCAGCTAATCGGAGTGTGGTTTCAGCTGTCATATTGCGACCAGTTCTTCCCGGTACATTGTAGAGGAGAACGGGTAGGGGGGAAGACTCAGCAATGGAACGATAATG
>DAIMYK010000326.1:0-2412 GCA_036734525.1 Sediminibacterium sp.
CATACCGACTGAGATTCAGCTGTTGTAGTAAACAGAAGGCAAGAACCTAGCATAAATATGAGCAAGTACCGGAAATGTATTCTCATCAATAAGCGTTTTGATCTCCCCGCAGGATGTTAATGACTGTCTGTAAGATGATTTGACAATCCAGCCAGAAGGTCCATCGGTGGATATAATAAAGGTCAAAATTAATTCTTCTCTGCATTGATCCGGGTTCTTTGGTTTCCCCGCGGCAGCCGTTCACCTGTGCCCAGCCGGTAATGCCCGGCTTTACCAGGTGGCGGAGCATGTAGTTCTCAACAGTATGCATTGACTCCAGGTTCAATGGGGTAGGGTGCGGACGCGGGCCTACCACACTCATGTTTCCCAACAACACATTCCAGAATTGCGGAAGTTCGTCCATATTGGTCTGACGCAGGAACGCTCCAAGTCGGGTTACCCGTGGATCTCTTTTTTTGGCCTGCCAGAAATTGCCTTCCTCATCGGTATCTGTACTTTCCGCCACCATGGTGCGGAATTTATAGCAGGTGATTTTTTCGTTGTTGAGTCCCCATCGTTCTTGCCTGAAAATGACGGGTCCGCGTGAAGTTATTTTTACCGCCAGCGCTATCAGTGGCAGGAGCCACCAGCCCATGAACAGGAAAAAACAAAGACTGAACACAATATCAAAAACACTTTTGAGCAGTTGGTTTTCTTTCTTGTCCAAAGGCAAAGAGCGCACATTGATGATGGGCATCAATCCGATATTGTTCACCTGAATATTGGCTGTGGCATACTGGTGCAGGTTGGGTATGATGCGCGCCTTAGTGGAATAAAAATCGCAGACTTCCACACAAAACTGAATGGCATCGGCATCGGTATCAGGCAATGCGATCACCACTTCATCGATTCTTTTTTCTTTGAGCAGAATACTCAGGTTATCAACGGGCCCCATGTACGGACAACCGTTCAATTGCTTCTGTTCATTGTCAACAAAGCCAATGCATTTATAGCCGTAATAGTAATATTTGTTGATGGTCTCATAAAAATCCATGGCGGCAGCCGTGGCACCTACAATGATCACGTTGTCGAGCAGTTTCCCCTGAAAGATGGCGGAGTGAACATTTTTTCGAACGATGTATTTGGTGAGGGTCAATAACCCGAAAAGGGTGAGGAGGTAATAGGGGAAGAAGCCCGGACTGAACCGGATAGTCGTTCCCAAAAAGAAAGAGGCTGAACTGATGAGGATGGTGAAGAGTATAAGGGTATAGAGGATGAAAATGATCTCCTCGGAAAATTTGTTCGACCTGCGGTCTGCGTAAAGGCGGGTGAAGGAAGCGGCAATGTACCAAAGCAATAAGGAGAGCAGCACAAAAAGATAGGCTTGCTTGTCTGCCACCACGATGCTTTGTCCCGAACTCAATCGGGTTGCCAGCAGGTAGGAAAGACCTACGACCGGCGCATCAATGATGTAGCGGATGACGGTATAGCGATTGTACGGTTTGGCCATAAAAAACGCCCGGCTACCTGCCCTGGTTCAACTCGTTTAATACCGCAAGATAAGCATTGGTTACCTCTTCCCAATTGTATTTCATTCCCAACCCATCTCTGGACCTTTCCCGCAGGGCTTTCAATTCCTCCGGGTTTGCCTCACAGCGTTGCATCAACGTTGCTATATCCCCGGCGATAGCCGGGAAAAACAATCCATATCTACCCTCTGTGAGCATCTCCCTGCTAAAGGGGGTATCGATGGCCAAAATAGCGAATCCATAAGCCATCGATTTCAGCAGGGTCGGAATGGTACCGACGAACGCGTGGACATGCAGAAAGGCTAAGCAAAGGAGGTACTAATCTGCCAATAGCTCGCTGTCGGTGATATAGCCTGTGAAGATGATATTGGTATTCGCCATCGATTTGAGCCGCTGGGCATAGGCATCCTTATAGGGCACATCTCCCACAATGACCAGTTTTTTCGATGAGCCGGCTTCGAGGTATCCTTCCAGCAGCAATTCGGCATTGTTGTCGGGAATCAATCTTCCCACGATCAGATAATAACTTCCGGGTTCCAGTCCGATACTGCGCACCAGTTCCGGATGTTTGGGATAGCGGATATTGGCACCGTAAGCGATCACCCTGGAATCTTTTTGAAAGGTTTTCAGGTACACCTGTCGCATGGCTTCTGCATCGGTGATAATGATGCGGTACAAACGGGTCGCCAGCCAGGCAGCCCAATAAAAATACCTGGCACCGAGTCCTTTCCACTTAGGCCTTTCCCATTCCACCCCATCTACATTGATGCAAGCAGGTTTTCCAAATAGCCGGGCAATCAATCCCCAGGGACCATTGGCTGCATTCACTGCGAGAATTACATCGGTTCGGCTGAAACAAGCAAGCACCATAGAGAAAAAAGAATGGATGAACTGCCTGAGCACC
>DAIMYK010000327.1:0-2403 GCA_036734525.1 Sediminibacterium sp.
GGCAACCAACATTGGCAAAGCGGTGGATACTGCGCGTTATAGTGAAGCAACCATGAGGGGTGGCAGTCCTGTTGCCAGTGAGGTTCAAAAAAAAGAAGGTCCTCAAAATCAAGTTGGCAGAAAGGGTTAGGACATTGATTATGCATTCTCATGGAGTTACGGGATAGATGAGTCAATGACACTTATGATTCCCGGTTTCATGGGTGGAAGCAGCAATGAAAGAGTGAATAACGAGGAATTTGGACAAGAACGGGCACCGCTGTATCATGGTGATTTGCAATTTACATCGGGTCCAATTTACATCGGTGCAGTATTCATTTTCTTGTTTGTTCTGGCAATGGTGACAGTTCTTCGCTATGCCAAAACAGATAGTGCTGATAGCAAAGAAAAAACAATAGCTATAACATTACTCACATTCAGCTTAATTACTGTTGTTGTCTCCCTGATTCTTGCTTGGGGCAGGTATTTTGGAATTAACGAATGGCTGTTTCATAACCTTCCATACTACAATAAATTCCGTACACCCATGATGGCTTTGGTTATTGCACAGATGATTATTCCGTTTTTTGGGCTTTATGGTTTGCAGCTATTGCTTTCCGATCGTTTTTGGGAAGCAGATAAAAAACGAGTTTGGAAAACATCAACTATTGCAATTGGTGTCATTATGGGCATTGCTGCAATGATGTTGATTTCTGAAGATTTTAAAGGAGGAGAGGACAGAGATTTGTTGAAGCAAGTCAAACAACAGGCGATGGGGGCAGGACAGGACGAGAATACGGCCATGATTTCTGCAAATGAATATCTTAAGCAAATAGTAAATATGCGTTCATCCCTTGCCTGGAGTGATTGGATGCGCAGTACCTTATTGATCGCTGTTTCGATCTTGTTAATTTGGTTTACAAGCATTAAAAACCAAAGTCGCATGCTCCTATGGGCAGGAATGATTGCCCTCATTTCTTTTGATTTGATGGGCGTGGCAAAACGATATCTGACCGAGGATAACTGGCAAGACAAAGAGGAAGAATTAGCAATAGAGCCGACTCCTATGGAAGCGCAGTTTATGGCTAATAATAAGAAAAATGTGCGTGTGTTTGATTTGCGATATAATCCATTTAATGACAACCATCCTGCACCCTTTTTTAGGAATATAGGTGGATATCATCCTGCTAAAATGAGCAGATATCAAGATGTCATCAGTTATTGCATTACCCCGAACGGAGGACAATTGAATAGTGAATGGATTTTGAAAAACAATGCTTTGGATATGTTGAATTGCGGTATGATTTTCAGCAGGTCTGCCGATGGTAAACGCGAAGAAATGATTCCGAGGACAACCGCTTTGGGTCATGCATGGTTTGTTTCAGCAGTTAAAGAAGTTTCGGATCCTAAAACGGCATTAAACGAGATTAACAAGGTGGCAGCTAATGCACAGGTAGTGGTTGAAGCGTCCGAAAAATTAAAACCATCGGCGAAATCATTCACAATTGATTCTGCAGATTTTATTAAACAAACACGGTATTCATTTGATACGCTGAAATACGAATCAGAAACAAAATCAAATTCACTGGCAGTGTTTAGCGAACTCTACTATAATGAAAAAAACGGGGCTTGGAAGGCCTATGTGGATGGAAAAGAAATTTCTGTGTTCCGCGTTAATTATATCCTTCGGGCCATAGAACTCCCATCAGGGAAACACAACATAAAATTTGTTTTTGTTCCTGCCGACCGTAAAACCTTCAAAGCCATAGAAACTGGAACTTCAGCAACAGTGCTGTTGCTCGTGCTGGGAGCATTGGTTTTGATGGGCATGCGAAAAGAGGATGCGGCATAACTCAGTTCTGCTACAATAAAAGCCAGTGCCATTTTTCTCCGTCATCACCATCAACTACAACAACCTCAAAGGGCTCAAGAGAACTTTTGAATCGGTTGTTCGTCAATCTGCCCGCAACCAAATTGAATTTGTGGTGGTTGATGGCGGGAGCAACGACGGATCGGTGGCTTTTCTGGAAGAGAACCGAAGCCACATCAACACACTGATTGTTGAGCCTGACAAGGGCATCTATGATGCCATGAACAAGGGTTTGAAAGCTTCTACGGGTCAATATGTTTGGTTCGTAAACAGCGGAGATTCTATTCGAGATAAACAGGTGGCAGAGAAGCTTATTTCCTTGGCAGAGGAGCAGCCGGATGTGATTTTTGGAGACACCATGTTCATTGATACAGAGGGGCAGGATCTGGGACTGATTAGCGAAATGAAGCCACAGGGTTTTCCGCAAAAGCTGGATTCCCGTTCATTTAGGTTTGGCATGAACATTTGTCATCAGAGTTTTTTGGTGAAGCGCAGTCTGGCTCCCGATTACGATTTGAAATATCGTCAGGCAGCCGATATCGACTGGATTGTGA
>DAIMYK010000328.1:0-2394 GCA_036734525.1 Sediminibacterium sp.
CTGTTGTGATTTGAGGCGGGGCAGGTTGCCAAACATTCTGGCATGCGCTGTATCCACCACAACAAGATAATTTGAACTGGCACCTATGTACTTCCTCGCTGCTGTCATGAAGTTATCCCCTGCTGCTATATTCACCTGGCGATAACCTGACGTATGATTAACGCGCAATGTGTCTTTCGAAGTAAAAACAACCAGATTTTTGGTGTCCGACAATTCCCCATTGATTTGAAACTGTAAACTGATGAGGCGTGGACGAAGCATTGCGAATGACTGCAAATAATCATTTGTTCCCGGATAAGGAAGCAGCTTGGCAGACCTGAATTCATCAGCAATAAAGGCCGCTGCCTTTTCTATGCCGGGAGTGAATGTTCTTCTGCCTTGCATTGCATCAGAAGCAAGTATTCCCTCAATTCTGGCTACTTCGGCTGCATTAAAATATTGGTCGGTAGATTGTGCCGGTAAATGAACCAGCATCAGCAGACTGACTGCAGATAAAAAAAGTTTTCTCATGACGGGAAGTTAGCGATAAATAAGATGAGAACCAATGAATCAAAGACTCATCATTTCCTTGAACTTGACTGTTTGTCGCCGGCTGACTTCCACCTTCTCGCCCCCTTTCAAATCTACAAGCAAACCCCCATTGAAATAAGGTTCGATTTTTTCGATCCAGCGCAGGTTGATGATGTGTTTGCGGTTGGCCCTGAAAAACATTCTGTCATCCAGGCGCTCTTCCAGCGCATTCAGGGATTTTAATATGAGTGGCTTGTTCGTACCGAAATAAACCTTAGCATAGTTACCTACACTTTCAAATAATCGAATTTCACCCAGCTTGACAAACCAGCAGCGTTCTCCGTCTTTTACAAAAACCTGATCGAATTCTGTTAGTGGACCCCTGTTGGTATGTGCCAGTGCAGGATTGTCCTTGATCATTTCCGCCTGCAACTTTTGCAGAGCTTCACCCAGACGTCTGGGCTCAATGGGCTTCAGCAAATAGTCGAGCGCATTTACCTCAAATGCTTTGATAGCATATTCATCATACGCCGTAGTGAAAATAACGCGCGGAGGTTTCTCCAATTCTGATAAAAGGTCAAAGCCGTTTTTACCGGGCATCTGGATATCCAGAAAAATAAGATCAGGATGAAGGGACTCAATTTTTTCTATGCCTTCGTCTGCATTGGTAGCCTCATCTACCACCTCGATTTCGGCATGTGTCAATAACAATTTTTTTAGCTCATTACTTGCTAACCTCTCATCGTCGTTATTGATTGTTTTGATTGCCATGAGAAAGAGTTGTAATTAACGTAATACAAGGGCTTCTACCAATGGCAGGCTAATCTCAGCACGTACCAGTCCATCCTCAGTATTCCTGATATGAAAGGAGGCTTTATTCCCATACATCAACTGAAGGCGGTGCAATGTACTGTCAATGCCAAAGCCCTGACTATTGTCGGTTGCGGACCGATTGATCTGTGCTGAAGAAATCCCACTATTGGCCAGCTGGCCGGTATTTTCAACAATTAATACATGCCTCCCATCCCGGTTATCAGACACAATGCGGATACGTCCGCCACATTTTTCCTTGCTGATACCATGTTTGATGGCATTCTCTACCAGAGTCTGTAACATCATGGGAGGAACCGCCTGATCCAGGGTATCCTCATCAATTTCATATTCAACAGAAAGCCGATCCTCAAACCTGATTTGTTCCAATGCCAGATAGTCTTTTACTATGTCCAGTTCTTTTTCCAACGTGATGGTTTCTGCTTTTTCCATTTGCATGCTGCTGCGCAGGATATTGCTTAACTCGGTAATAGCCGTTCTGGCCCGGCTGGGGTTCTCATCAACCAGAGCCCGGATGCTATTCAATGCGTTGAAAATAAAATGCGGATTGATGTGCGACTTAATGGTTTTTAATTCCAACTCCTTAACCAAAGTTTGCAGCCGAATGCGCTGTATCTCATTTTGTGATGCCAATTCTATGTAATGCCAGATAAAATAGATAGAGACCCAAACAATGATGAGGGGAGAGTCAAAAAGGAGATTGAAAACGAAACGGGTATTCACTGAAACCTTCGTTGCCGGATCGAAAAGTCCTAACCACTCCACTACCGTACTATTGGCAAGGTTAAAAAGTAAAATCACACCGGTAATGGTAGCAACCAGCTTCCACCAATTTTGAGAGGTAATTGGGGGTCGTAAATGAAAGCGAATGAGTAATTCCCGCAACAGATGAGTGGACAAAAGCCCTATCAGCATAGTAACCGCTATCCGGGGAAACAGTACCTCATTGTTGCGGTTATTGAATATAAAAGCAAAGAAAATTAGGGTTAACCCATAGAAAGTCCAGCCCGTCACCTGACAAAACCAATACAAGGAGTTTCTCTTCCGCAGACC
>DAIMYK010000329.1:0-2393 GCA_036734525.1 Sediminibacterium sp.
AGAACCATTGACATAGATATTTTGTTGCTCGATCAGCAGATACTGGATCTTCCGGAACTGAAAGTTCCGCATCCACTTCTTCCGCAAAGAAGATTTGCCCTGATGCCGTTGGAAGAGATAGCGCCATTTTTAGTGCATCCTGAACTGAAAAAAAATATCCGGCAACTGTTGAATGAATGCAGTGATGTGGGTGATGTGCAAAAAAAAGCAGGTTGGCTTGGCGAATGACAAGTAATTTTACCGCCACGCATGAAACATCATTTTATTACCATTGAAGGAAACATTGGCGCAGGAAAAACTACCCTGAGTCATTTACTGGCAGAACATTACAATGCAAGACTTGTCTTAGAAGAATTTGCAGAGAATCCATTCCTCGCCAAATTCTATGAGCAACCCCAGCAATATGCGTTTCCCGTAGAACTTTTTTTCATGGCGGAAAGATACAAGCAGCTCAAAGAAATGGTGCACAACAAAGATCTTTTCCAACATGTTACCATTTCTGATTACCTCTTCACCAAATGCCTCTTATTTGCCAAAGTAAATCTCCCGGAAGAGGAGTTCAGGTTGTACCAAAAACTTTTCGATATCATTCATCAACAGTTGCTGTTCCCTGATATTGTTATTTATTTACACGCACCTGTGCAACGACTGCAACAAAACATCCGAAAACGCAATCGCCCTTATGAGCTGAATATACCGGATGAATATTTGTTCAACCTGCAGGAAACTTATACCAGTTATATCAAACAGCACAATATAACGACCATCTTTATTGATGCCGCCAATGCAGATTTTCTGGGTAATCCAGCGCATTTGCAGGTAGTGATAGAAGCTTTGGAAAAGGACATAGAACAAGGACAACATTATTTCAGTGTACCATAATCCCAGATTTCTACGGATGTAAAAATATATGCCCTCAGACTTAAAAGGAAATGACCCGTATGCCGCCCTGCGGATAACTGAATTCAGGCACCTGATGACAGGACGGTTTCTTTTTATCATGGGATTAAGAATGATGGGAACACTCGTAGGATGGTGGGTATATGAACTCACCAACGATCCCTTTGCTATCGGTCTAATTGGTTTAGCAGAAGTGATTCCGGCAGTCTCCCTGTCACTATATGCCGGCCATGTGATCGATACCAGCGAGAAAAGAAAATTATTGTTGCGGGGCGTGATTGCTTATTTGTGTTGTGCGGTCGGACTTACCCTTTTATCGGGGTTGGGAGAAGGGCGGATGAGCACGGCTCTCATCGTTTTTTGCATCTATGCAGCCATTTTCCTGACAGGTATATTCAGGGCTTTTACCGGACCTACCTTCGGCACCATGATCGGCCACATCATTCCCCGCGAACTGCTTGCCAATGCTACCACCTGGAACCAGGGCATCTGGCTGGCAGCGTCGGTACTGGGGCATGCGATAGTTGGGTTTTTAATTGTTGGCCTCGGAAATACCGGTGCATTGGTGGTAATATGTACCCTGGTCACCATCGGTTTTTTCTACCTCCGCTTCCTCCACCCCAAACCACCGTTGACTGAAAAAGGGGAAAAGAAAACATTGGATAGTGTGAAGGAAGGGCTCCGGTTTGTCTTCTCAACCAAAGAGGTTTTGGGGGCACTTTCCCTCGACCTTTTCGCTGTACTTTTTGGGGGAGCTGTCGCCATGATACCTGTTTTTGCACGTGATATTCTCAAGACCGGACCCGTGGGCTTTGGCTGGCTGAATGCAGCTGCCGATATCGGATCAATTATAGTAGTCATTCTCCTAACAATGTTCCCGCTGCGCAAACAGCAAGGCAGGAAGCTGATGTATGCTGTAGGCGGTTTCGGGCTCTGCATCATCATCTTCGGTTTGTCCAGAAATTACTGGTTATAGTTTGTTGTGCTGGTGTTGAGCGGTATCCTCGATGGTGTGAGCATGATCATCCGCGGAACCATTGTACAAATCAAAACCCCCGACCACATGCGGGGAAGAGTGATGAGTGTGAACTCCATGTTCATCAACAGCAGCAATGAACTCGGACAATTTGAAAGCGGGGTGGCATCGAAATTATTGGGTGTCGTGCCCTCGGTTGTTTTCGGGGGAACCATGACATTGCTCGTTGTTGTCATCACCTGGTTCAAAGCCCCCAGTCTGAGAAAAATGGAATATTAATCCTTCTGCAAAAGAGTACGCATCTTTTCCAAAACATAATAAACTGCCGGACAAAACTCAACGTTTTTAAGGGTGATGGCAGGGCGCTTGAAAAAAACATCCTCATCTGTGTAAGGGAAACGCCGACAATCGGAAGGACGCTGCTCATAAATGCTGCAGGCATTGCCTTCCCCCAGGAAAGGACAAGGCAAGGATCGAACAACATAATCTCCCTCCTCATCCAAGCGCAGAAATTTTT
>DAIMYK010000330.1:0-2388 GCA_036734525.1 Sediminibacterium sp.
GGCGCCTCAAGTTTTTCCTCTTTCATATGGATGTTGTCGGGCTCCATACTTTTAATGTTTGTGATACTGTCAGAATTTTATGTGTCCATACGTGCATTGTTGAATCAGAAAAAAATCAGTGAGATAAAATCTGATTTCATCAACAACATGACGCATGAATTTAAAACCCCATTGGCTACCATATCTCTGGCTGTAGATGCCTTGCGCAACGAAAAGGTACAGGCAGAACCGGAAAGAGCTAAGTATTTCATGGGCATCATCAAAGAAGAAAACGTGCGCATGAACAAACAGGTGGAAGCCATTCTACAGGCCGCATTGATGGAGAAGGAAGAGTTTCAATTCAACAAGAAAGAATTGTCTGTCCACCGTTTGATACAACAGACAGTTGATAAGTACGACTTGCAATTACAGAAGAAGGAAGGCAAAATAAATCTGTTGCTCAATGCCAGCCGCGATCAGATCGAAGCGGATGAAGTGCATTTTACGAATGCCATCTCTAACCTGATAGACAATGCCATCAAATACTCTGATGGGGCTCCCGATATCACCATTGTTACATCGAGCAACCAACATCAACTGTTCATTCAGATTGCTGATCGTGGTATTGGTATGTCAAGAGAAACTGCCAGTCATATTTTTGAAAAATTCTACCGTGCCCATACAGGAAATATCCATCAGGTAAAGGGTTTTGGGCTTGGACTTAGCTATGTAAAAACAGTAATCGATGCCCATCATGGTAAGATCCGGGTTGACAGCACACAAGGCAAGGGAACTACCTTCATGGTAGAGATGAATCTATCTGCAGAAGCAAGGGAAGATTAATACTTGCACTTACTTTTTCTTCCAGAGTATACTTCCATCCCCAACACTGAGAAATCTACAATCATTCTCCAACGCCTAGCTATAGATCTTTCTCCACTCATCGCCTACAATTGCACCCACCAGAAGCAGCAGGGTAGAACCGGGCTGATGAAAATTAGTGATAAGTCCGTCTGTCAGCTGAAAATCATATCCCGGAGCGATCAGCAGTTGTGTAGTAGCTACCAATTGTTCAAGCTGGTGTTGTTCCATCCATTGTAAAATGGTGGCAATGGCCTCGGCAGGAGACAGCATACGATTTTTTTGTTCATAAGCTTCCCATTGTTCAACATGTAATTTTTCCGGGAGTTGATTGGGATCACGATGGAGCTGAACCGCCAGCCAGTAAAGACTTTCCAGCGTACGCATCGACGTTGTGCCTACGGTAACAATCGGAAGGGGCAGCTGATGTTGTAGTGTTTCCAGAAACGCTTTGGTTACCTGAAAATATTCTTTGTGCATGACATGGTCACCGGGTGTATCAGATTTTACAGGAAGAAAAGTCCCGGCACCAACATGCAGCGTTACAAAAGTTGAACGGATTGAATTTTCTTCCAATGAATGCATGAGTGACGGCGTGAAATGAAGTCCGGCAGTAGGTGCAGCCACCGAACCCGGACTCAACGCATAGATGGTCTGGTATCTTTCTTTGTCTTCTTCCGATGCATTTCTGTTCAGATAAGGAGGTAGTGGTACTTGTCCTGCTAAAGACAACAGTTCAGCAAAGGGAAGATGGGCAGGTTCCCAGCTTAGCCGGAGCAAAAAAGTACCTTGTTCTGCAGACTCTTTGGTTGCTGTGATCCGAATTGTGGAATCTACTACCTGAAATTCAGCCGATAATGCACCTTCCTTCCATTTCCTTGCACCACCCACCATACAACGCCAGGTAACATGACCTGTTTGTAAAAGAGCTCTGCTGATATCACCATAGGCTGGTCCGGGTTCCAGGCAGAAGACCTCGATGGACTGACCCTGTTGGTTATAAAGGATCAATCGGGCAGGAACTACCCTAGTATTATTAAAGATGAGCAATGATCCAGGTGGCAGGTGGCCGGCTAAATCCCGGTAACATGCTTTTTCTATGTTCCCATCAACGTAAATCAACAATTGAGAAGCATCTCTTTCTGCCAGGGGGTATTGAGCAATGCGATTTTCAGGCAGCTCGTACCAGTAATCTGCCATCTTTATTTCCCGGGTCTGTATCATCTTTTCCGACATGAAATCAGTGTTTTCGCGGTAAAATTCTGCTAAAAACACCGATTAATTAGATAAAAACTATTTATTTCTATCCTTTTCGAATCACTGTTCCCTGATTCACATCAGCGATGCGGTTATCCACCGATTATCCACGTCAATTCACATGTCATTTGGTGCAAAATCAGGTATAAATGCCTGAAATCCTTTACCATATTGAATTACAGCAAGTTGATATTTAGTGGATAAATACAACCCCCTTTAATTAGGGTGGAAAGTGGGAAAAAGTGTTATTTTGTGTCAACAAGTGGTAATCAGGTAAATAAATTATTCACA
>DAIMYK010000331.1:0-1502 GCA_036734525.1 Sediminibacterium sp.
TCATCAGCAAACAGCCGATAATGCCAAGCATCATGCCGGCAAGGTAGATGAACGGCTACTCCAGGAAAATCAATCGATTGGGGAAGAAATATCTTCGATGGAAAAAATTATTGCTGACCTACGGGCAGCATACAAGAATTATCTTGTTAAGTGGATGTAAATCGTTGAATTTATTTTCACCCGATTAAGCGACTACTTTTTTTCTGCTGGAAGCACAGACTTATCTTTGGGTATGTCCATCCAGCTAATAAAAAATCGCTCTGATATCGGGGCGGGTACACGGGGTTCTGATATAGGGATCGATGCCCTGGAAATTGCAGCCATTAATTCCGGCAATGATTATTTTAACAGACATCTGTATGTAGATGTTCCTACCCGCAATGAAACGATCTATCACAAGAAGACCAATACGTTTGCCAAAAGAATAGAACACGTCGCCGAACAATGTGAACGGGTAGCTGCAGCTGTTCAGGTTTCTATAACCTCAGGTCATACCCCCATTGTACTTTCGGGTGATCACTCCTCTGCACTGGGAACCATCAGCGGACTCAAAGCAGCATTTCCCGACAAACAACTCGGCGTTATCTGGATCGATGCGCATGCAGACATCCACTCTCCCTATACATCTCCCTCCGGAAATATTCATGGTATGCCGCTGGCAGCTGCGCTGGCGGAAGACAACCTCGCTTGTCAAATCAATCATCCGGAAAAAAATACTATTGAACAATGGGAGCGACTGAAAAATATTGGCTGCGTGGGCGCAAAAATTCTTCCGGAACAGCTCATCTATTATGGACTGCGTGATTTCGAAACAGCAGAGGAAAAATTAATCACGCAAAAAAATATCCGTGTTTTCACGGTAGCCGAAACCCGTGAAAAAACTATATCAGGATGCGTGAACACGACAAAAGAGTTGCTGGCCAACTGCGATATGGTCTATATCTCTTTCGATGTAGATAGCATGGATTGCAATGCAGTTTCTCAAGGTACCGGTACGCCCGTGCCCGGCGGATTCTTTCCGGAAGAGATCAAAGATTTGTTGTCACAACTGATACAGGCTCTTCCTGTCGCATGTCTCGAAGTGGCAGAGATTAACCCGCTTTTAGATACTAAAGGAAATTTTATGGCTGAAACAGCATTTGATCTGCTCGAATCGGCTACGAGGCAAATGGAGGCATAATTCTACTTTGCTATCTCTCCGATTCACGGTAAAGATGATAATAGCTCCTGCATCATCCAAGTGCCATAAGATTGTAAACCAATCTACTCAACTACCGGTAACAGTTGGCTGCTTTTCAATGCTCCCAAATAAGGAATATAAGAAGTTCCTGAAGTTGGGATTGTTCTGATAAAAAAGAATCGCATGCTCAGATTGCCTGAAACTTCTTATCGCCTTTTTACTCATTTTACTTTTTACTGGATCGGGCAAAGAGAAAGAAAAGTCTAAAGAACGGCAAAAAACTTCCGGGATATTCTCTTGAATGCTACGTGAGGATATTACT
>DAIMYK010000331.1:1512-2386 GCA_036734525.1 Sediminibacterium sp.
GGTGTTTTCTTCCTATGCATATGCGTTTGCACCTTAGGCTGTATTGCCATACATTTTTGTGAACTATACTCCTTTGGTTACCGCATAATCATAGTGATTGTAACCATTCTCAACTCTTTTAAGTTGCAGGCGTTGTCCGGCCGGTACTGTATTGCTAATGCCAGCAAAAATTTCCGTGCCACTGATAGCAGGAGCAAGCATCCCTATTTGTATCTGCTTCTGGGCAGGGGTAGATATGATGGAGGACTGGTAATCTGTTTCGAGTTTTTCCTGAAAATCTTTGGGCCAGATGGCAGGATTGAACAATGCATGGGTTGCCACACTGGCACCCAGACTATGGGTTAAAAAAGTAATTTTTGTGTCATTGTCCAACCCCTTCAATAAACTTCGCAATCCCAATCCAACTTTTGCGGAATTCAGTCGGGCCTTTTGCCAGATAAAAGGTGTGGCAGTTCCTGATCCCAGGTCAGTTAACCCATCCCAAAAGACCTCTACATACACAGGCGGTTTTGCCAAAAAAGAATTGAGCGACCTGCGCAAAGAAAAATAGTAGGCATCCGGAGCAGGGTCATTGAATCCGTGAATCAATATAACTACTTCGTTCGCTGATACCTTGTTCATCGCCTGTTTTATTTTTTCTATTTCTTTCTGCCGAAGAATTCTTTGTAAGCGAATGAAAAACCGTTCCGTCGTATCTGACTAGGCAAGATTATAGCGCTGGTGTATGAATACATTATTCAGTGAATCATTCCTGCGCAATGCATATTCAATGCTGGCGAATTCCGGATTAGACTGATCTCTGCTTACATGGCGATGATGCAGCAGATAAAAATAGTGAGGAGTTACATGTGCTTCAGGAGGATACAAATAGCCT
>DAIMYK010000332.1:0-2377 GCA_036734525.1 Sediminibacterium sp.
AGAACCTTTTGATATCAAGAGCACAGTCACTGCCAGTGGTGCCAACATTCAGGAAACCGGCCCTTGGGCAGGAATCCGCGGTGCCAACATTGGCATTGGATTCAGGTTCTGATCTGCATTTTAACCGATCAACTGCTTCCAATAAAAAAAGTCCGTCTCAAAATTAGAGACGGACTTTTTTATTCGTTACCCTGCTTGAAATGATTTTTCGAAAATAATTTTATTTAGCAGTTCTCATGGCATACTATTAATCTAAAAGACTTGCTGCTACGCTTTTATACCATCTATGTGTTAGTTTTTTTTTGCGATTAAATTTTTCAATTTTTTCCTCTCCTCAACATACCACCTGATCCAAAGAAAAACTAATAGTGGAAAAACGACAAAGCTTCCCATATTGAAGTTGAACGCACCTTCAAAATCGAAATGCATCAAGTGCTTACATGCTCTCGTCATTCCACAAGCATAACATTCGGTATTCAAAAGAACTTTTGACAAACAAATGCTCTTTCCCTTATCAAAAAAATCTATGGGCAGAAAAAATATAACCAGTGGAAGGAGGATGATCAACAACAGGATGATGGAAGATCTGATCACTTGTTGCTTATGCGTCAACTGTATTCGGAAAATTCCTCCCTTTGTCATTAATTATAGCGTTTTCTCATAAGGACCATTCTTCGGACCCAGATCACCGGTAATGATTCTGATCAAATCGATTAGTGACCAAATACCACATCCACCTAAGGTTAGCAATTGAACAACCCCCTGCCAGGTATAACCAAGGTAAAAACGATGAATGCCGAGTCCACCCACAAAAATAGCCAGGAGCAATGCCACAAGTTGATTCTTTCCACCATTAGAGGCATTTCCATTTTCGTTGAGTTTATCTAACTTCTTATTAAAAAGCTTTAAAGCAAGTTTTTCTTTGAAAGACAATTTCTCCCCCTTTAATTCAGTAGCCCAGGATTTTAATTCCTTATAATTCAAATCCCCCCGCACCGCTTCTTTAGGAATGGTAAAAGTTTTCTCGGTGGAAGATACATATGGACTTGTAGAAGATTTTTCGATAGGAACGGCAGAGCATACCACCAATGCGAAACCTACCAGTGTACCCTTGAACAAAAAGTTGTGTGTTAGCTTCATAAATTTTTTTTTATAATAATTAATAATAATGAAACCCATGGGAACGATTGGTTAAAATATCTTTTTACTGGTGTAAGATATATAAGACAACTTCAAATCAAAATCCCATAATTTTCAATACGAATATATAAATTATATCATGTATAATGATAAAAAAAGAATTGAATCAGGTGTCTATTTTCACCTCGTAGAAGTTGTAGCCGATGCTTGAACAGATGAATAACCCCGGGATTGCTTACAGGTATTACTGGAACCTTCTACCCTTGTTTTCCGGGTGATTGTTGAGCATGTCCACCGTCATCTTATCAATGTCATAAGCCGGCTGCCAGCCCCAGTCATTCCTGGCAACGCTGTCATCAATGCTTTGTGGCCAACTGTCAGCAATCGCCTGGCGATAGTCAGGCTTGTACTGCAAGTCAAAATCGGGCAGGTGCTTTTGTATGGAAGCTCCAATCTCTGCAGGCGAAAAACTCATGCCGGCAATATTATAAGAAGTTCTAACAGTTATTGCTTCAGCGGGTGCCTCCATCAATTCGAGGGTTGCACGCAATGCATCCGGCATGTACATCATCGGCAGGTATGTATCTGAAGACAAATAACAATTGTACTTTCCATGTAACAAGGCTTCCTGATAAATTTCCACTGCATAATCGGTGGTACCGCCACCGGGTAAGGATTTGTAACTGATGAGTCCGGGATATCTCAAGCTGCGCACATCCACACCATAGCGCTTGTGGTAATAGTTGCACCAGAATTCTCCTGCATACTTGCTGATACCATAAACCGTGGTGGGTTCGATGACGGTATGTTGGGGACAAAGCCGGCGGGGAGATGTTGGACCAAAAACGGCGATGCTGCTGGGCCAATATACTTTGCTGAGTTTTTCTTCGCGGGCAATATCCAACACATTCTATAAGCCCTGCATGTTGAGGTGCCAGGCCAGGTGCGGATTTTTTTCACCCGTAGCAGATAACATGGCTGCCAATAAATAAATCTGTGTGATGTTCTGTCGAATCACCTGAACATGCAACATCTCCTTGTTCATCACGTCCAGGCTCACATACGGTCCGGTGCCAGCCAACAATGGATTCTCTTCCCGCAAATCGGAGGCGATCACCTGGCTATTGCCATAAATATTTCTCAACGCAAGTGTTAACTCCACCCCTATTTGACCGGAAGCACCAATGCCTAATTTTGATTTCAATTTTGCCACGGCAGAAAGCAGTTGCTCTGTGTT
>DAIMYK010000333.1:0-2364 GCA_036734525.1 Sediminibacterium sp.
AGAAGTAAAGGACGGAATGTCAAAGGGTTTGTCAAAAACTGCACTCAAAACGGCAATGGATATATTGTTGTTGATGTAGTTCGTTCCGTTCGATGTAAGTGAGTAAGCAATTTTATCTTCAGGAAAATAGGAGAAAACGGAATTAAAACCGTCGATACCACCCGTGTGACCAAAGCCCAGTTTATCGTTGAAGGGAATGATGAATAGTCCCAATCCTAGATTATCTTTCCACTGTGTCATCGCTGCAATGCTTTGCGGTTGTAATAGTTTTCCGTTGAACAATGCTTCACTGAACTGGTTGAGATCAGATGCGCTGGCTACCAGGGCACCTGCACCCAATGGTACCGACATATGAGTCTCCGATTCTTTTTTCCAGCCATTTTTATAGGTATAGGATTGACACTCATTCTTACTTACTTGGATAGCAGCACCATAATAAGTGTTTTTTAATCCGATAGGATCAATGATCTGCTTTTTTACCAGTGTAGGATAAGGTTCTTTGAAAACTTTTTCGAGTAAAAATGTCAGTAAGATATAATTGGAATTGCTGTAACTGAACTTGCTATCAGGAGCAAAATCGCTGTTGAGACGATTTAGCCTCTCCATCATCATTTGTTCTGATTGGGGCTGTGTATTCCAGGTCAGGTAATCTTTTTCATCCGTGACATTGGCTATGCCGCTTCTGTGACTCAGCAGGTGTCTGATTGTAATTGTTGAAGCATTTTTGATGGAAGGAAAAAAGCTTTCAATGGTTTGATCGAGGCGGATTAGATTTTTTTCTACAGCCTTCATGACCAGAACGGCAGTGAAAGTTTTCGTGATGGAGCCGATGCGGTATTTTGATTCCTCAGTGGCTTTTTTATTTCCCTCAACATCAGAAAAGCCTACTGATCTTTGGTAGAGTACGGTGCCGTTTCTTGATACGGCTACTGAGCCCATGAATTTATTGTTCTTTTCCAGGGCATTGAAGTAGTCATCTAATTTATTTTTATCGAAAGACTGACTATTTGAAACATAAAAACCAAACAGAAAAAACAGCGTCAGTAAAGTAGATTTCTTTTTTATTAATTCAAGACAATCCATAAAGTTTTCGTTTGAGATTGAGGATGTATATTAATCATTCCATTGAATGGCGCTCTTACTTCTGTCGTATCGTTTTCATCTGAATAATATCAACGAGGAATGCGAATGCCATGGAGAAATAAATGTAACCCTTGGGGATTTCGAAACGCAGACCTTCCGCCAGCAGGGCGACACCAATCATCATCAGAAAACACAATGCCAGAATTTTGAAAGAGGGGTGTTGACGGATGAATTCACTGATGGGCTTGGCTGCAACCAACATGATAATGACGGTTACAATCACAGCAGTGTACATCACCCACAATTCCTGCACCATACCAACTGCGGTAATGATCGAGTCAATTGAAAAGACCAGGTCCAGCAAAATGACCTCTGATAACAATTTTCTAAAACTATGATCCCGGGGAACATTGGGTGAATCGCTGTGAAGTTCTGTTTTGTGATAAATTTCTTTGGTGCTTTTGTATAAGAGAAATAAGCCACCCAGAATTAGAATGATTCCTTTACCGGAAATATCAATGTCCTGAATCGTAAAAAGAGTTTTGTCTAGCTTTAGTATCCAGGATATGGCTGCCAATAATGCCAGTCGCATCACCAGGGCAAGTCCGATACCCCAAAAGCGGAGTTTCCCTCTTTGCTCTTCAGGCAGTTTATCTGCCAGAATGGAGATGATAATGATGTTGTCAATGCCCAGTATCACTTCGAGGGCAATGAGTGATAGGAGAGGAATGATTATTTCGGACATAGCAACTTAGTTGGTTGTTATAATAAGTCCCGAAATTAATCAAATCCGGCCGAACAGTGGCGGTAGCCGTTTACTTTATGGAATGAATCACCGCGAATTGATAAAGGTATTGAAGGGTGCTCTGGCCGAAGGAATTTCAAAGAGCGCAGGATGTTCTCCCCCCGGTATTTCAACTATCTGTACTTGCTGACAGGTGCTGCAGCTCTGTACTTCCTGTTTAAATGTAGGCCAGGAATACATTTGTATGGGTGAGTCATTCAGTCCCTGAAAGAAAATGATATCCGACTTGAAACCTTTGGTGAAATTCAATAGGGAGCGGTTAAAATATGCCGCAGGGTTGCTGGTGGTTATTCCGTATGTATTTCTCAGTCGGGTACAAAAGCTGCTGGCTTGAGCGGTTCCTGCTTCTTCCAGCCCGCATCGATAAACGAGGTTGAATGGTCCCGGTGCATTGGCAATAACCCCATTGGTTGCATGCAGGGTGTTCAGGCGCGTGACCATGTATCCTCCCTGGGAATGACCACCTAAAAAAATCT
>DAIMYK010000334.1:0-2353 GCA_036734525.1 Sediminibacterium sp.
AGGAAGAAAACTCCTAACCACCCTCCAGCAATTTCCATCGAAAGCCAAATAACCAGCTGTTCTTGAACTGTGAAATCAGGGGAAAACGCCTTATTTTGTTACAATAAATCAGTTCTCGGTGGTACATCAGCCAACTAAATAATTTGAAATTGATTTTTCGATACAGGGACTCATTCCAATACAAATAACCTTGTCCAAAAAAATCAGCTTGCTCGGGAGATAGGGTTGCAAGTTGATTAAACGCCTTCAAATGTTGCACCAATGTAACCCGAAACGCATGTCGCTGCTGAGCAAGTGAAAGATGTTGTGGAAGCGTAACATTCCGGTCATGCACCCGCCGATATACCAATATATCCGGCAAGAACTGTACCCGATCATTTGACATCGCAACAACTGCCAACCACCAATCATAATATACTCCGGCCGGAAGGGGAAAGGCAGTCGCCAACAATTTTTTTCGTATCAACATGGCATGTCCGCTAACAGTATTATAAACTGATATCTTTCTTGGATCAGACCCCTCGATCTTTTTGTTTGTGAGAGACGGGCGGGGGTTGACAGGTACGTTTTGGGAAAACTTGACAGAATCACAATATATCAAGCTCGCATCAGCTGCAAAAGCAGCAACTAAACGGGCAATTTTTTCAGGATGCCAAATATCATCCTGATCAGCAGTAGCTATTAGCTCTGAACTCGCCTGCTGCATGGCTTGTTGAAAATTAGCCGAGAATCCTATATTTTTTTCCAGCTGTATGAGTCGAATTCGGGAATCCCGCAATGCCAGTTGTTCAATTAATGCAGGGGTCGCATCCGTAGATGCATCATCTGAAATGATTAGTTCGGCTATCGGATAGGTTTGCTGCAAAATACTTACCACATGTTCCTCTAAAACGCGGGCACCATTAAAAGTAAATAAAACAACAGAAACACGCATGCAGCAGGAGGTAGATGATTAAAGCTACAATCTGCAGAGATATTTGAAATAATTACTTTGATGTGGGATAGAGTTCCTTTGATTATCTTTATAGCACGACCATTGAATTTGTTATTACTGTAATAGATCATGCCAACCGAAAACCAACCGCTCTTATCAGTAGTTATGGATACCTACAACGGAGAGAAATACCTCGCCCGTCAGCTGGATAGTCTGTTGGCACAAACCTACCCTAACCTGGAAATTGTTATCTGTGATGATGCCAGCACCGACGGCACCTCCCTCATTCTTGCCTCGTATGGAGCGATTCATAGCAATATTCGCGTATATCACAACAAAGAGAATCTGGGCTATATCGGTAATTTTGAAAGAGCCATCACTTTGTCCTCCGGTGCATTGGTTGCTCTCTGTGACCAGGATGACTACTGGCATCCGGAAAAATTATCGGCACAATATGAAGCCTTGGGCGATGCAGCTCTTGTGTATTGCGATTCCCGTATATGTGACGATCAACTGGTACCAACCGGTCTATCCGTTTCAACCATCAGCAATTGTCAAAATTATACCAGTTGTCTGCAACAAGCTGTCTTTTGTCGTATCTATGGCAATACCATGCTTTTCAAAAAAAGCATGTTGCAAGGTGCACTTCCCTTCCCCACTGTTTTACCACACGATTGGTGGATCTCTTTTCTGGCAGCGCACCGGGGTGGTATAGTTTATTGCAATCAGATGGAGGTGGAGTATAGACAACACGCAGACAACCTCATTGGAGCCGCTACCGGCAGCAGTCGGCCCATGAGTCGAGATGAAAAAGCTGCTGCGAATGAAAAAGAAGTATCAGACATCAGAGAAAGAATGGCGCTATTCTATGCTACCTGCCCCGAGGAACTTGCCTTCGAGAAAAAAGCATTGGAACAACTCAATCGATCTTACAGCAACTTTTCACTTTCCGCTAATTTTTTGCGTCTTTACTGCTTCCTGAGGTATAGCAAGTGGTTACTGGCAGTAAAGCGTCGCTCATCCATCCGGAAATTTCTCTTCTGCCTGAAGATGTTTGTAAAAATCAAATAGAGTCTCCGGCAACCCGATGATACACTTCCATGTATTTCCGCGCAGCAGCCATCCAGCTGAAAGACATAGCATGCGCCCTGATCATATCCTGCGGGGAATTTTCTTCATAATGCTGCAGACCCCGCTCTAATACTTGCTGCATTTCATCCGAATTAAATGACTGGAAGTAATATGCCTGGCTGCCACCGATTTCCGGCAAGGAGGTATGAATTGACAAAAACACCGGCTTTCCAAAATACATTGCCTCTAAAACCGGCATTCCAAAACCCTCCGCCAGTGAAGGAAAAACGAACCCCTTGCATTCTCTGTAATACAATTGCTTCTCTTCTTCAGTAATCGGGCCTGTTA
>DAIMYK010000335.1:0-2349 GCA_036734525.1 Sediminibacterium sp.
CCGGGTTGGGACAACCCATGAAATACTTCAAAAGGCCATAACCAACTGGAGAACCAGGTATCCAAGCATCCTTCATCCTGTCTGATATCGTCTTTAGTTAACCGTGGCTGTTCTTTCTGTAGCAACTCGAGTGCTTCCTCTGCGGATTTGGCTACTGCAAAGGAACCATCCGGTGCATAGTAGGCCGGGATTCTATGTCCCCACCACAACTGTCTGCTGATGCACCAGTCTTTTATGTTCTCCATCCAATGGCGATAGAGATTTTTGAATTTGGAAGGATGAAAATGGATATCATCCTGCATCACTGCCTCCAGTGCCGGAGTTGCCAGTTGTTTCATGCTGACCCACCATTGCATGCTTAGTCTTGGCTCTACCATCGCGTCTGTTCTTTCACTGAAGCCTACCTGATTAACATAGGTTTCGGTCTTTACCAGATGTCCGGCAGCCTCCAGCTGAGGAATGATTTTTTTTCTTACCTCCAGCCGGTCTTCACCAACAAATAGTGTGGCTGCTTCCGACATGGTTCCATCGTCATTCATTGTATCAATCACCTCAAGACCATACTTAATCCCCAATTGGTAATCGTTCATGTCATGCGCAGGAGTTACTTTCAGTGCTCCTGTGCCAAAATCGGGTGTTACATAATTATCTCCAATGATGGGAATACGGCGATTAATGAGGGGAACAAATGCAGTTCGTCCAATCAGGTGTTGGTATCTAGGGTCATCCGGATGTACGCAGATGGCGGTATCTCCGAGTATGGTTTCAGGTCGAACGGTAGCAATGGTAATACCTGTTCTGGCGGCTTCATCATCACCTTCTATGCGATAATTCAGGTGATATAATTTGCTGTTGACTTCCCGGTAGATCACTTCCTCATCGCTGAGAGCTGTTTGGGCTTTCACATCCCAGTTGATCATGCGCTTTCACCGATAGATATGTCCCTTCTTATACAGATCTACGAAAACACCGATGACTGACTGATAGTAGGCATCGTCCATGGTGAAAGCAGTCCGGCTCCAGTCCAGGCTGCAACCCATCTTTTTCAACTGTTGCAGGATGATACCCCCATATTTTTCTTTCCATTCCCAGGCATATGTAAGGAACTCATCTCTGGTGAGAGAGGACTTGGATATGCCTCTTTCTCTCAACATGGCTACCACCTTAGCTTCTGTAGCAATGGAGGCGTGATCGGTACCCGGTACCCAGCAGGCATTGTACCCGGACATTCTTGCATGGCGCACCAGAATGTCTTGGATGGTATTATTCAGACAATGCCCCATGTGCAAAACACCGGTCACATTGGGAGGAGGAATAACTACTGTATAGGAGGGACGATCATCGGGACGGCTATTGAAGTAACCTTGACTGATCCAATGTTCATACCATTTGGCTTCGGCTTCCGCCGGAATAAAATTTTTGCTGAGTTCCATACTGCTTGGGCGGACAAATATCCTGACGATGTCACGGCCCCAGCCGTTGAATCCGGAAGTAATCCGGTTGCAAAAATAAGGAAAATGGTCTCTGCTGCCTTATAATCAACGGGTCATGCGGTCAACGCCTGATTCCATCGGATTCAACAGCGAAAAATCTGAAGTGGACAAAGACGGTCGTTGGGGCATTCCAAGTGCCGCTTCAGTGCATCCTGTCGGAATTGATTCTTTGATGGCTCTTCCACTCATTTTTACATATTTCAGGCAAGCATTTTCTTTACAAGAACCAAGGGAAATGATGACCAGGAGAGCGAGAAGGACTTTTTTCATACCTGTAAAATTAGAGGTGTTTACAGTAATTGTAACGCAATATTAACCCGGATGTTACACCCTGCCATTAATTGGTCGTTAAATTATTCGAAATATTACAAGTAGGGGGCTAGAATCAGGTAATCAGCGGTTGGAGGGAGCAAAAAAGGGAAAATCTACCTGCTTAATTGGGAAGTCCATTCAGGTAGTCTAAAGCTTGGGCAAAATCGGACTCTTTCTTCGGATTCAAATCTTTGGAATTGAGGTACGCAACCAATTCATTTTTCTTGCTTCCCGCTAGTTCTTCTAATGCAGATTTTGACAGTTTCACTGGGGTAGCAGTCATATTATTCGCTAAAAAGTAGAAGGACTGCAGTTCAATTGATTTGTTATCATTATTCCCGGATCCATAAGTCTTGGTGGCTACTAAAATCTTTCGGGAGTATTTGATGAGTACGTACTTCCCTTCATTGAAAACCTGAACAAAAGTTTTAGGACTGAACTGATTGGATATAAACCCATTCATGAACATCTTTCGTTGTTTCGGTTGATCAAAGTCGGTTTCGATATAATCGATATGGTCGATAAATTCGAAAGATTGGTTGTT
>DAIMYK010000336.1:0-2348 GCA_036734525.1 Sediminibacterium sp.
ATGCTTTGCTGTAGCACTTAGCTATACAATTATTGCATCTTCCTGTTAGGTGGAGTTAAATGGTGAATGTAAGAATTCCTGAAATAGGAAGTACAACTTAATCTCTTCATCCTGCTCATTGATGAAATGATATTCCACCAAATGATTGCCGGTATTCGATATCGCCTTTAGTTTTATGCCATATTTCTTTCTCCAACGGCGAACAATAGAAGTAAAAATCCCCTTGGTGAGATAGGCATATACGATAGGGTGAACAGACAAGATAAGCTGCTTATGGCCGTGGGTGGACAAATAAGCGATTTTTTTCTCTATCTCATCTTCCAATAACAAAGTTGACATGATCTTGCCGGTACCACTGCAAACCGGACAATTTTCAGATGTATTGATATTCACTTCCGGACGCATGCGCTGACGTGTAATCTGGCAAAGTCCGAACTTGGAAATAGGTAAAACGGAGTGTTTGGCACGATCGGTTTTCATGAATCCTTCCATCGCCTCCTGCACTTTGCGTTTGTTGTCAGGGAGTTTCATATCGATGAAATCAACCACGATAATCCCGCCTATATCACGTAAACGCAATTGTCTGGCAATCTCTTCAGCTGCCTCCAGGTTGGTCTGCAATGCATTTTCCTCCTGATTGCTACCTACACTTTTATAGCCGCTGTTCACATCGATAACATGCAATGCCTCGGTGTGTTCTATGATCAAATATGCGCCGCTGGGTAAGTTAACGGTCTTGCCGAATGAAGACTTCACCTGTTTGGTAACCCCGAATTGATCGAAGATGGGTAACCCATTTTGATAGAAGCTGACAATATCTGCCTTATCCGGAGCTATGCGCTGAATATATTGTTGTGTTTCTGTAAAGAGCGCCTTGTCATTCACCACTACCCTGTTAAAATCTGCATTCAGCAGATCCCTCAGAATACTGGTTGTCTTGTTCTCTTCACTCATGATTCGAACAGGAGGAGTGGCATCCCGCAGATTTTCCTGAATGGTTTTCCAGGTTTCCGTCAAGCTCAGCAGGTCCTGATGCAATTCAGCAGTTGATTTTCCCTCCGCAGCAGTTCTAACAATTACACCGAAATTTTTGGGACGAATGGACTCGACTATTTTATGCAGCCGCTTTCTTTCCTCCGAGGAATGAATCTTTTTAGAAACCGCAACTATTTCATTGAAAGGGGTCATTTCGACAAATCGCCCCGGCAAGGAAATCTCGCAACTAAGACGTGGACCCTTGGCTGCTATGGGTTCTTTTAAAATTTGAACAAGTACCGGAGGTTTACCATTCAGTACTTCATTGATCTTCCCACTTTTAACAATCTCCGGTTCAAAAGTGAATTTGCTGAAATCGAATTTCTGTCCGTTCGGCTGGTTACGTGCCTGCTGGGTAAATTTCAGTAATGAGCGAATATAAGGGCTTAGATCAGAGTAATGCAGGAATGCATCTTTTTCATAGCCTACATCCACGAAGGCAGCATTGAGGCCCGGTGTAAGCTTTTTTACTTTTCCCAGATACAGATCACCTACCGCAAAGTTGGCATCTGTTTTTTCGCTGTGTAGTTCAACCAGCTTTTTGTTTTCCAGGAAAGCAATTTCCACACCCGTAGGCGCAGCATTGATAATTAGTTCTTTGTTCAAGTGTAGTTACATTTATGCAACTCACAGGTCCGTTTGCCGGGGTAAATAAAGGTCGCTCATCAGTCACACCATTCCTGATCTGTTAACCAGGTTGATGATAGCGGGAACATGTTCACAGCAGAAACTCAGTCAGAGGTTCAGTCGGTGGCAGGAGCAACCAAGGAAAAATTATTTGTTCTTCTTCTTATGACGATTCTTCCTCAAGCGTTTTTTGCGCTTATGCGTAGCAATTTTATGACGCTTTCTTTTTTTACCACAAGGCATACAGTGAGTATTTTTTATGAATAAATTATTGTTGTCTATTTGAGCTGAGAAATCCGTTTGTCTAATTCCTCTTTTATCTCAGTTTTTTTAATTCTTTTCTTCAGTTCACCATACCACCTGGCAGCTTCCGATTTATTGCCGCTTAACTCATAGCACTCAGCTAATTGAAAAGTTGCATCCAGATTATCAGGTTCCTTCTTGATGATCAACAATAAGCGTTCGATGGCTTTGTCATATTGACCACTTTTTCTTCCCCCCAAGGCCAGCATCATCTGTGCATACAGATTATCAGGTTGCTTGGCTGCAATCTCCCGGATGGGCAAGATGCCTTCCATCGGATTGTTGGAAAGTTGCCCAAAAATGAAGCACGCACCCCTCCCTATTCGATTGGAGTCATTTTTCGGGTTGATTTTCAACGCCTTTTCAAAAAGATCTTTGGCATT
>DAIMYK010000337.1:0-2323 GCA_036734525.1 Sediminibacterium sp.
AATACCAATCAATTTAAACCAGTAGGGCATGATTCCTATAAAGGGATTAAATCCATCTATTTGAATGATTTGTCCCTTGTAGTTAGCGAGTAACCATGCGCCTTGTCCAATATAGTTCAGTAACAAACATATTTTCACAAAGATCCAGCTGACGCGGATGTTATTTTTACCGCAGTGTCCCAGATCACTGTACAATGCTTCTGCCCCGGTAGTACAAAGAAATACCGCCCCCAATATCCAGAAACCCTTCGGGTATTTGCTGAGTAGTTCTATGGCATAATGCGGACTGAATGCCTTGAAAACATGGATTTCATCCATGAGGTGAATAGAGCCCAAAACTGCGAGCATGGAAAACCAAACTAACATGATGGGCCCGAAAAACTTCCCAATGGAAGCAGTTCCGAATTGCTGTAATAGAAAAAGCAGGGTTATAATAGCAATGACGATACCAATGATGGTACTTTGCTGGATATCACTTAATGCGTTGATCTGCTTAAGACCTTCTACCGCTGAGGTTACTGTAATAGGGGGAGTGATGATACCCTCTGAAAGAAGAGCTGCTCCGCCAAGCATGGCAGGCATAACCAGCCATTTTTTTCTGCGTCGAACCAATGCATACAAACTAAAAATACCCCCTTCACCTTTGTTATCGGCCCGCAGGGTCAGGATAACATATTTTACAGTGGTTTGCAGGGTGAGTGTCCAAATGATACAGGAAAGGGATCCAACAATCAGTTCTTCACTGATTACTCTTCCTTTGATGATCTCATTGAGAACATAGAGAGGGGAGGTACCAATGTCTCCGTAAATGATGCCCAGCGCGATAATTAATCCCGCAGCGGTTGCTTTGTTGGTTTGCTTGCCCACAGGTCAGTGAAACTTTAGCCGTTAGTTTTAACAAATGTATAAGTAATTTTAATGCTTTCAGGTATAATATTGGAAATACTATTTTTTAGCCGTCCTCAGACCTCCTGAAAGGCACCGGGCAGCGTATATTTGTTGTATAATCGGGTTTTATGGCATTGGTGAGAATATTTATAGTACTCCTTTTTATTACATGGGCAGGTGACATCACTGCCCAGAATATCTATTACAGCGATCCGGACAGAACAGACCCTAAATCGCTTCAATTTGAATTGATTGGTAAGTTAGGAGGTCAGTTTCTGGTGTACAAAAGTTATCGTGACCAGCATTTTATCTGTGTTTTTGATAATGGAATGCGCACTGTGGACAAGGTAAAATTACCCCTGGAGAATGGCCGTCTGTTGAGCACAGATTTCTTGGTTTACCCGGATTTTGCCTGGTTTTTTTACCAGTATTATTCCAAAGGAGCTATTTACGCGGCTGCCCTGAAGATTGACCCTTCCGGAAAACCTGTTGGAAATGAAATTGTTCTCGATTCAACCCAACGCCAAAGTTTTTCTAATAGTAAGATCTATTCAGTCATAAATAGCGAAGACAAGAACCAGATCATGGTATTTAAAATAAACACTTCCAATGATCGTCGACACATTTTGACTACCTGCTTGTTCAATAAGGAACTTACCCTCCAGAAGAAATCAGTAGTGACTGTTGAACTGCCACAAACCTATGAATTTCTCTCTGAGTTTACGCTTTTCAATGACGGATAAATGGCCTGTATCAGAGCTTCAGGCACCTCCAGCAATGATAACATCAATAAGGTAACACTGATTTTCAAAGATCCGCTTTGGGATGCCATAAGCATGGGGGAACTGTCCATCAAAGGTGTTTTCTTAGACGATATCAGAATGCGTGCAGACAATATCAACAAGCATTATGTCATTACTTCCTTCTTCAGTAAAATGAAGAGGGGGAATATAGATGGTTTGTATTACGCTGTTTGGGACAAAGCAAGGCATACTGAGGTAATGCATGCCAGCACTGTGTTTTCTGAGGAGCTAAGGGCTGATGCGCGTGGTGATGGTGCCATCAAAACGGCTTTCAATGATTTTTACATCAATCAACTTGTGATGCGCCGGGACGGAGGTTTTATCCTGGCAGCTGAATCAGTTTATACGTCAACCCGTGGGGGCAACCTGAATCGCTGGGATTATCTCTATGGTTCTCCTTTTCGCATGCCCAATGATTACTTTATGTGGAACAATCCCATGGGGTTCTATCCCTGGGCATATAACGGCATGTTCAACACCAATAATTTCACCCGCTATTATGCAGAAAATGTGCTGGTGCTATCTTTTAATCCTTCCGGAAAGCTGGAGTGGAGCAATATTGTTCGAAAGTCGCAATTCGATGATAATTCGGATGCTATGATTGGCTTTGGTTTGGTCAATACCGGTGATCA
>DAIMYK010000338.1:0-2322 GCA_036734525.1 Sediminibacterium sp.
CATCGATAGCACTGGAACCGAACTCTTGCGCAGGTTTGCTGCCGACTATCCCATGAGCGACACTTATCCCATTGAGTTGACTTTGGTGAAAGATACCGTTGCCAATGCTTTTGCTATTCCCGGCGGACATGTTGTTGTTCATTCAGGACTCATTGCTGCGCTGAAAGAACCGGAAGAACTCTATGCACTTCTCTCACACGAAGCAACCCATGTAAACAGAAGACACAGCTTGCAACAAATGTTGGGGAATCTGACCGGCAGTTATCTTTTATCCATGATCGGGTCGAACTTAAATGGATTGGGCAATACTTTAATCAACCAGGCCGGTATGTTGCAATCTCTGAGCTATTCGCGTCAACTGGAAGCACAAGCCGACTGGGATGGCCAGGAATTGATGGTGAAGAATGGTACCAATCCGGCAGGCATGGCTGATTTAATGGAATCCTTGCAGGCAGCACATCCTGATGAAAATTTTCAACTATCATTTCTCAGTACACACCCTGTAAACAAGGATCGGATTAATAAATCCAGGGAGTTTACCAAAAAAAGAAAATACATTCCCAAGACACCGCCTGCGTCGGCCGCTGAAGCCTGGAAGTCTCTCAAAACAAGATATCCCTAAGGGTTACTCTACCGGTCCGATGCGTATGGCCTTCACCTGCTTAGGCCATCCATTGATGGGCTGTCCGTTTCTGTCGGTAGCATTTCCCGGTATGGGAGCCCGGTCGCGGGGAAAGGTCTCAGGATCTTCACATGCCATATACACCAACATAGCTACCAGCAAAGCATTGTTTTGTAAATCATCAAAAACAATTTTATCATAGGTATCGCGGTTGGTATGCCAGGTATAGTTGAAATAGGACCAGCTCAGGGATGAAAGCGAAAATCCAGGTGCACCTACTGCCACAAAAGAAGCAAAGTCACTTCCTCCCCCACCCGGAGATCCCGGAAAATTTCTACCGATGCGATTTTTAATCGTATCCGGAACGGCTGCGAGCCAGCGGGATAAAAAAGTTCCCGATTGCTGAAACCCTTGTCCCGAGATGTTGACAATGCGTCCCGTACCATTGTCCTGATTGAACAAAGCTTGCAAATGGTCCACTACTTCGGGATGATCTTCTACAAATGCTCTTGACCCGTTGAGTCCCTGTTCTTCACTCCCCCAATGTCCGGCCAATATTGTTCGCTTGGGGTTGGGATATACTTTCTTAAGAATGCGCATGGCTTCCATCATGATCAATGTACCCGTGCCATTGTCAGTCGCTCCGGTCGCACCATCCCAACTGTCAAAATGTGCAGAGAGCATCACATACTCACCCGGCTTCTCCACCCCTTTCATTTCTGCCAGTGTATTGTACACCGGAATTAAATTTCCGTGTCGGGAAGTGCTGGTTAAATGAAGCATAGGTGGCATGCCGGATTCAGCCAAACGATACAACAAACCGTAATCTTCGAGGGCTACATCGATGGTTGGAATTTTTTTAGTGGAAGCACTGAATATTTTATCTACACCAAATCCGGAGGACCAGTTGTGTGTAAGGATAGCAACAGCACCTGCTTCCTCTAACTTTCTTACTAATTGTCTGCTGTTGAGTCCCGTCTTACTTATTCGGCTGCGCCAGGCCGCAGTTTGTGCCAGCCTTTCCTTTTTCATTTTATCAAAAGACTCTTTCAATGCAAATTCCTGCCAGTTATAATCAGGTCTTCCTGTTGGCTGTGGCATGGATATCATCACCATTTTTCCTTTCACCGTATTCATCCATTCTGCATAAGCAGATGAATCCGGGAGATCCGGCAAGATCATAACTTCCCCCTTTACACCTCTCTTCCTAGTGGAAGGGCTCCAGGCAAGTTGAGTACATTCGATGGTATGCAGCCTGGGTGTGAGCATGTCGAGATGGGTTACACCTCTTTCCCAATCTTTCCATTGACCCCATGCCTCATTTTTTGCCTGTATTCCCCAAGCGGCATAGGTATTCACTGCCCAATCATTGGCTTTTTGCATCTGAGGAGTTCCAACCAGTCGCGGACCAATCTGGTCCATCAATTCATGACCCATGCGTTTCAACGCAGAATTACGGGTACCCTCTTGTACGATAGCTTCAATCACCGGATTGCTTTGCGCTTGTCCGTTTATGACAGTAGCCGTTAAAGAAAGAAAAAGAAATAAAGAACGAGCAATAATGGCAGGTCGCTTCACATTGAAGTTTAGAAGAGAAACATTTCTGTACACAAAGAAACATATGCCTATTAACAGCCGTATGTGTAGAATTTATATCACTTTATTAAGGGTACAACAAATGAAATTACTATTGATCCGGT
>DAIMYK010000339.1:0-2322 GCA_036734525.1 Sediminibacterium sp.
ATTGCTGTAACGGTCATCGAAAAGTTGGAAATCCGGTGTGAATGCACCGCCACCAATAAAGTTAAATCCACTGTTGGTGGCTCTCAAGAAACGGGCAGAACGGTTGTAGGTAAGGCCGAAGATACCGGCTAATTTTCTGGTTCCTTTTGAAGTGGTGAATCCACCTGACATTTGTAGTTGACCATTCAAACGGTTGGTACCATTTTGAACAAAAGGACTCCATACATTCTGCATTTGACTACCGATGGCAGTCTTCTCTTGTGCAGAGAGGGCATCGAAACGAGACTTGGTCGTGTAGGAAGCAGGAAGTGAACGGGTACCATCTTCAATACCCAGCATATCTAATTTTCCCCCCTGGTAAGTATAAAAATTACTTCCAATGGTTTGGGTATTGAACCCCGTACCGAATTGGATGTTGAAAAAGTTTTTAGTTGGAATATCACGTGTATTGACCTGGATCAATCCGCCCGCCCACTCACCGTGCAATTCAGGAACAAATGCTTTGTTGAAGACGATGTTGTCGAGCATGTTGGCAGGGATCAGGTCGAAGGAGAATTCTTTTCGATCGTGTTCGTTGCTTCTTAGTTGAACACCATTCAACATCGCCAGGTTGTATCGTTCAGCCAGACCACGAACAATGATGAAACGGCCATCCTGAATACTGGCACCGGGAGTTCTTTTCAATACTTCACCGGTATTTTTATCGGGGGAGCGACGGATAGCTTCTCCGGAAATAACAGAAGCAACGGTATTGGTGTTTTTCTGGAAGGCAATGAGTGCGTTCACCGTTTCTCCACGGGCACTACCGCGGTTGGCAGAAGCGGAAACCGTAACGTTACCGAGTGACTTAACATTGAGGTCCATGATCACATCGAGTTGGGTATCATCACCGGCAACAACGTCATCGATTACTTTCTTTTGGTAACCTACATAGGAAAAACTCAGGGTATATTTTTTGCCTATTTCGGCGGGGATTGAAAACCTGCCTTCCACATCAGAACGGACCATTCCGGAGCCTGCACCACTGATTTCGATAGAAACACCGGAGAGCACCTCATTTTTCTGGTTGGATATTTTTCCAGAGATTCTGGTTTTTTGAGCCCAAACGAAGGAAGAAAAAAGGGTGGCGATGAACAAAAAAAGCAGGCGAGATTTCACTGGTGGATGATTTTGGGTGCGAAGCTATCAGCGCCATGTAAAGGAATTGTTAAGCCCAGATTAAGCAATCATTAATTTGGAATGTGTAAACAATATTCATCATGTCTATGTACATGCAAATCTGGATTTTACATTAATTTCTTGTTATCCCTCCGAAATATTGATATCTTCAAAAGACAAATTTGTACCATGGATACGCATCTGCACCACACGCATCTTCATCCACATACGGAGCACCACATGAAGGGTTCGGAGACCCTGACAGATATCGTGATTGGCATGTCTGACGGGTTGACTGTACCTTTTGCACTGGCAGCGGGATTGAGTGGGGCCATTAAAGATGTGAACCTGATTGTGATTGCGGGATTAGCGGAGATTGCTGCCGGATCCATTGCAATGGGTCTGGGTGGTTACCTTGCGGGAAAGACGGAGCAGGACCATTATGCCAGTGAGTTGCGCCGGGAGTATGATGAAATTGAGCGGCTACCGCATGTGGAGAGAGAGGAGGTACGGGAGTTTTTTGAGGGGCGGGGATTGAGCCGGGAGGGGCAGGAGAAGGCGACGGATGAGTTGATCAGGGACAAGGACCGCTGGGCAGATTTTATGATGAAGTATGAGTTGGGATTGGAGAAGCCGGATCCGAAGCGGGCATTGAAGAGTGAGATGAATATTGGTCTGTCTTATATAGTGGGTGGCATGATTCCGTTGAGTCCTTATTTTATGGTGGATGATGGGATAACGGGATTAAAGTATTCTGCAGTTGTTACGCTTATCTGTCTTTTTATATTTGGTTATTTCAAGAGTAAGTTAACAGGCACTTCTCCCTGGGCAGGTGCTGTGCGGGTGATGATCATTGGTGCGATTGCAGCCAGTTGTGCCTTAGGTATTGCAAAGTGGATTGAGGGGTAGAATTTTTTCAGATCATTAGAGGAACGAAGAGGATAAATTTTATTATGATGTGCTTTGTTTGCACGATGGTTCTACCATTCCTCTTCGTATTCAGTCGGCAGTAGGACTTACCAGTTTATTTGCTGTGTCAACAATTCTCAAGGAAGCTAATGATTACTTATTCGTTTCTCTAAATAAAAATGACTTTATTTTTTACTATGATGAAGGAAATTTAAAGTCCTATACATTAACCTATGACGAAGCAGATAGAAAAAA
>DAIMYK010000340.1:0-2318 GCA_036734525.1 Sediminibacterium sp.
TACACCAAAAATGACGGGCACATCGAGTGATAAATTCAATTGAGTGATGCCATCGGTCACTGATTGGCATACATAGGTAAAATGAGGAGTGTCGCCTTGAATAACAGTACCCAGGGCGATATAGGCATCCGGCAGGCTGGCACTGTAGGCGTAATTATTTTTTATGGCAAAGGGAATTTCAACTGCACCGGGAACTGTCAATGTTTGCACCTGTGCACCTGCAGCTTTCAGGATTTTTTTAGCTCCTTTTTCCAACAGGTTGACGATAGAAGCATTCCATTCGGTTTTCACCAAAACGATAAAGGCATCCTTCACTGAAGGGATGCCTTTATTTATCAAGTTATTTCCGGAACTGGCCATTCGTAGCTGCTAGTCTTTTTGTATGCTCAGCCGATTAATGTATTTGTCTGCCTGATAACCTTTCTCTGTTTTAGGATACTTTTCTTTCAGCTCCTTGTACAGTTCAAGTGCCTCTGCATTTTTACCCAGGGTTTCCTGCAAGAGGGCTGCACGGAACAGATATTCGGATGAGTTGGTTTCATCTTTTTCGAAATGATGGGCTGCTTTCAGGTAATAATTCACTGCCTGGTCTTTTTTATTCAACTCAGCGTAGGCATCAGCCAGATTGCCATAAGCCAACAACTGAATCTGGGGAGCATCAGTGGAAAAATCTTCCAGGTATTTAACTGCATTGGCATATTCTCCCAGGTGGAGATAACTAACACCCGCATAGAATTTTGCCAGGTTGGCTGCCTTGGTTCCGCTGAAAGTGCGCATAACATATAATACGCCCTTGCTTTGTCCGTCTCCGTTCAATACCAAACGGGAAGAGTCGAGTGTAAAGTAACCCTGTGATTTAAAGAGGGCATCTGCTGCTTTCTCTTCGTTGGGCTTTTTTACATATTCATTATAGCCATACCAGCCTACGATCAATAGTACAACTGTCGATACACCGGCCAGTATTTTATTTTGATGTGTCTTGAAAAAATGCAGCATTTTTTCAATGCCATCCTCTTCGTGAAAAACTTTAGTACTCATGTTGGGTTTGTTTTCTGTTACGCGTTATCGCAGCAGTAATTAATCTACAATGAACGGATAGTTTGAATCTACATATACATCTTTCAGCAATTCAGATTCATCCGGCCACGGACTTTCCTCAGCGAAGCGAACGCTTTCTTCTACAATCAGATTTATTTTTTGATCGATCAGGTCGAGATCGGCTGCAGTAGCAAATTTGCTGTCCAGAATTTTATTGCGCACTTTCACCAGCGGGTCTTGCTCACGGTATTCTTCTACTTCTTCTTTTGTGCGGTATTTTTGTGGATCGGAAATGGAATGCCCCTTATAGCGGTAGGTTTTCAATTCGAGCAGGGTAGGTCCACCACCTTCTCTTGCACGCTTTACGGCTCTTGCCACGTGCTCATGCACATTCTCGGGTGTCATACCATCTACCTTGTCGGCAGGCATGTCATAGGCATCAGCCAGTTTATAGATATCAATTACATTAGAAGTTCTTTCAATAGATGTACCCATGGCATACTGGTTATTTTCACAAATGAAAATCACCGGTAATTTCCAGAGCATGGCCAGGTTGAAAGTCTCGTGCAGCATACCCTGGCGGGCGGCACCATCCCCAAAAAAGCAAAGCACCACATTTTGCGTGCCCAGGTATTTTTCAGCAAATGCAAGACCTGCACCTGTACCAATTTGTGCACCTACGATTCCATGTCCACCAAAGAATCGGTGTTCCTTGCTGAAGAAGTGCATGCTGCCACCTTTACCCTTGCTGCATCCGGTCGCCTTGCCATAGAGTTCAGCCATACAAGAGTTGGCTGACATACCCTTGGCCAGACCCAAACCATGGTCCCGGTAAGCAGTAATAAAAGGGTCATCGGAGGTGGTAGCCGTCATGCATCCGGCGGCAATGGCTTCCTGCCCTACATAGGCATGGAAAAAGCCACGGATCTTACCGGCCATTTTATACATCTCTTCTGCCTTCAATTCAAACTGGCGGATGAGTTGCATCACTTCGTACCAGTAGAGATAGGTTTCACGGGAAAATTTCGTCGCCACAGGCTTCTTTTTGAGGGGGCAAATATACAGCTAAAACCCTAAAATCACAAGAGTTGTGGAATGGGTTATGCACAGGGCTATCTGCAGAGAAATTTAGGTTAAACAGGCAATTCCTGTTCGGTAGAAACCCCCGCCATAGACGGGGAGAAACTGCTTGACTCCGTCAATTCACGACCCCAGTTACTGACGGATTCAGGGGGTAATTGTTCCTCTATCCAATCTGCAAAAGTCTCCATATAGGTCAC
>DAIMYK010000341.1:0-2314 GCA_036734525.1 Sediminibacterium sp.
ACGTAGATACTCCTGTAAATTTAAATTTCCGTAAACGCCTTCTATGAGTTCCACATCTTCACGCAATTGTTCGGCATCGCGATCACCAACTTTTTCTTCCAATAAATGATCTGAAAGTTGTTCGATGGAAATGGCAGCTTCATCTTCAGTTCCTGTATGAGCTGTAAACAATCTGAGACTATGGTTATCGAGATTATATACACCTTTGAAATCCTTTCCGCTATTGATGGGCCAGGTCATGGGATGCAGTGAAATCTTCAGTTCTATTTCAATTTCTTCCAGCAGGTCAAAGCGAGTTTTACCGTCCCGGTCCATTTTATTGATGAACACAATCACAGGAGTATCCCTCATGCGACAAACTTCCATCAGCCTTCTGGTTTGTTCCTCTACCCCATTCACACTATCCACCACCATGATTACGCTATCAACAGCGGTAAGGGTTCTATAGGTATCTTCAGCAAAATCTTTGTGACCGGGGGTATCGAGCAGGTTAATGAGAAAATCACCATATTCAAATGTCATCACGGAAGTTGCAACAGAGATACCTCTTTGCCTTTCGATTTCCATGAAGTCACTGGTGGCGTGTTTCTTAATCTTGTTGCTTTTAACAGCACCGGCTACCTGAATGGCACCGCCGAACAAGAGCAATTTCTCTGTGAGGGTGGTCTTACCGGCATCGGGGTGAGAGATGATGGCGAAGGTCTTCCGCCTGTTGATCTCCTTAGCGTATTTCATAACGGCTGCAAAAGTAAGACAGGCTAATGAGAATTGGCCTGATTGAATAGGTATTTAGGAACGGTCAAAAATCAGATATCGATGGCTTCACCATAAGCTGCAGCGGTTGCCTCTTTAAATGCCTCACTCATAGTTGGGTGCGGGTGAACAGCATTGAGGATCTCTGTGGCGGTGGTTTCCAGTTTTCTGGCAACTACTGCTTCCGCAATCATTTCAGTCACATTCATCCCTATCATGTGGCAGCCCAGCAATTCACCGTAACGGGCATCATAGATCACCTTCACAAAACCTTCTGTTGCGCCTGCTGCACTTGCTTTTCCACTTGCCATGAATGGGAACTTACCGACTTTAACTTCATAACCCGCTTCCTTCGCAGCCTTTTCAGTGTATCCAACACTGGCAATTTCAGGTGTGCAATAGGTACATCCCGGGATATTATTGTAATCAAGCGGTTGCGGGATATGGTGGTGTTTTTTCTCGAGATAAGCTATGTGTTCAGCAGCATTGATACCCTCTTTGGCAGCTACGTGCGCCAATGCCTGTCCGGGTGTACAGTCACCAATAGCGTATATTCCGGCTACACCAGTCTGTTGGTAAGGATCCACCAGTATTTTACCTTTTTCCGTTTTAATGCCATTCTCTTCGAGTCCGATATTTTCTATGTTGGCGACAACACCCACAGCACTCAGAACAATATCTGCTTCCAGTGTAACGATAGACCCATCGGCTTTTTTTACTTTGGCCTTTACGCCGCTACCGCTGGTGTCAACAGATTCAACGGTGGACTGGGTCATGATATCTATACCCTGTTTTTTGTAATTCTTTTCCAGTTCCTTCGAAATATCTTCATCTTCCACCGGAACGATGCGGGGCAAAAATTCGACAACTGTTACCTTGGTACCCATAGAATGGTAGAAGTGGGCAAATTCAATTCCTATGGCACCACTTCCAACAATGATCATACTGGAAGGCTGGGTTGGAAGTGACATAGCTTCTCGATATCCAACTACTTTGCTTCCATCCTGCTTCAGGCTAGGCAACTCCCTTGAGCGCCCCCCTGTTGCAATGATGATGTATTTTGCTTCAACGATTTGTTGTTTGCCATCTGCAGCGGTAACACTTAGTTTCCCTTTAGACTGGATGCGACCATAACCCATGATCACGTCAATCTTATTTTTCTTCATCAGGAACTGAACTCCTTTGCTCATTTTATCTGCCACACCTCTGCTTCGTTTGATCACGGCACCAAAATCATGTGCCACACCCTGTGCCTGCAGACCGTATTGACCGGCATGCTTCAAATATTCATATACTTGTGCACTTTTGAGCAGCGCTTTAGTGGGGATACAACCCCAGTTCAGGCATACGCCACCCAGACTTTCCTTTTCTATAATGGCTACTTTCAGTCCCAATTGGGAAGCGCGAATAGCTGCCGGATAACCTCCGGGACCACTGCCTAAAACAATCACATCGTATGCCATAGAATATATTTTTACTTGTTATTATTTGCGGGGGCAAAGGTACATCGGGGGGAGGAAATCAAAAAATCGGACTGTTCTGCGGTTCTGCAGGGGATTTA
>DAIMYK010000342.1:0-2301 GCA_036734525.1 Sediminibacterium sp.
ACCACCCACTTAGCCATGGTATCAACAATTGTTTCACCAATCGGAATGCACCGGGAATCGTCAACATGGCCTGTCAGAAAAATTTTATGTTGGATGGGGGGATACTGCACCTGGATCTTCAGCCACTGGCACCAATAACGGCTGAAAATGAAATGGGTGAAACCATTTCGGGGGTGTTAGAATAACTTAATAAAGATGCAAACTATCGGAAAAAATTTCAAGCAGCCTTTGGGGTGAAAACAATCTCTACAGCAGAGTTGGGCAAGGCATTGAGCCAGTTTGTACTAAGTCTGGTAAGTTACAACAGCAAATACGACCGGGTGATGCGGGGCGAAGCCCGGTTCATTTTACCCGAGCAGCTCGGCTATGAGATTTTTCAAAAAAAAAGCGCCAGTAGTCATCCTCCCCCCTTCATCACAGATTTTAGTTTCCGCAATGCCGGACTGGAAGCCGATGAATCATTACAAGACAAGGGGAGAATGACCATTACCGGGAAGAAAGAAGATTCTCTTGCTTTCAGGGTTCCGAGTCTGCGCAACGTGGCACTGAGCTTTCCGTATGGACATGATGGAAGATTTGCAACACTGCAGAATGTTTTCGAACACTATAGAGATTCCCGGCCAAGGCCGGCCGGTACAGATCCTATGCTGCAAAATGGGATAGCACTGAGTAATTTTGAGATCGGACAATTAACGGCATTTCTGAACGCATTGACAGATTCTACTATTGTGAACAACCCTGCATTCCTTCCCGAGGAACAAAGTCGCCGGCAAAAACAGGAAAGGGATATACACAGGCACAAGAGAGATTGATTACTTTCGATATGAATTCAGAAAAAGAAATCATTAAAGATAACAGGTGAGTGGTATAAAAAAATTAGCGGGACAAACCATGTGGTATGGTGTCAGCACCATGGCCGGGAGACTCATCAACTACCTGCTCACCCCATTCCTTACGTACCAGTTCAGTACGGCACAATATGGAGAGATGTCATTGATTTATGCCATCATTCCATTTATGAATGTCATTTTCAGTTATGGAATGGAGACGGCTTATTTCCGATTTACAAAAGATCATCCAAGGGATACTGTCAGTAACACAGCAGCCACCTCACTTCTCCTGACAACCTTATTTTTTACAGGCATTTTGATCTTGTTGGCTGGTCCGTTAGCAGCGTTGCTACAATTACCTGAACATCCCGAATACATTTGGCTGGCTGCCGGCATTATTGCTACCGATGCCCTCTGTATTGTTCCCTTTTCTCAACTGCGCCAACAGGGAAGGCCCATACGTTTTGCTTACATCAAATTAGGAGGTATACTTTCCAATATAATTTTTGTCATCTTCTTTTTATCTATCTGGCCCGCCTGGATATCATCGCATCCTGAACATTTCAGCGCCGGCTGGTATGATACCAAAGCAGCTGTGATGTACGTGCTCCTGGCCAATCTGATTCAAAATTGCATTGTCTTGCTGTTACTCAGCAAGGAATGGAGGAGTTTTCAATGGAAATTGGATAAAGCTCTTTGGTGGAAGATGTTCAGCTATGGATGGCCGTTGATTTTTGCAGGTCTGGCAGGCATGGTCAACGAAACTTTCGATCGGATCATGCTGGGCTGGTGGGCACCGGTAAAAGTAACAGAAGCAGCCCAAACGGAAGTGGGGATATATTCAGCATGTTATAAATTATCCATTTTAATTACACTGGGCGTTCAGGCATTCAGGTTAGGTGCGGAACCCTTTTTCTTTAAGCTATCTGAAAAAGAAGATGCTTCTAAACATTATGCACGTGTAATGAAATTCTTTGTTATCACGCTTTGCCTGATGTACCTGGTTGTAATGTTGTACCTGGACTACTGGAAATACTTTATTCAAAAACCGGAAATGTGGATAGGACTGAAAGTGGTACCGCTTTTATTGCTCGCTAATATTTTTCTGGGGGTATATTATAACCTAAGTGTCTGGTACAAACTCGCTGATAAAACATCTGCCGGTGCCTGGATCACCTTCGCAGGTGCCCTGATAACTTTGGTGATCAACTATTGGGGAATACCACTCTATAGTTATATGGCTTGTGCATGGGCAACGCTGGCCTGTTACGGAAGTATGATGATCATCAGTTACTATTGGGGACAAAAAGTTTATCCCATACCCTACCAGGTGATGCGACTGATCGGCTACATTTTGCTGGTTGTTTTAATCGGACAGAGTTTCGATTGGATGATGACCGGAATGGAAATAAGCAATGTAATGCGCTTGGCAGTTTCAACTACACTTGTCGGCCTATTCTTGGGTATAGTA
>DAIMYK010000343.1:0-2298 GCA_036734525.1 Sediminibacterium sp.
GCTCAGTTTGAATTTCCCGGTCTTTGGATCTAATCCCACCAGTTTCACCTTTACCATATCTCCTTCTTTGAAGATACCTTCCATGTTCTCCAATCGTTTCCAGCTTATTTCACTGATGTGCAGCAGTCCTTGCTTTCCGGGAAGGAATTCAACAAAAGCTCCGAATTCTTTGATACCCTTGACAGGTCCTTCATATACATCCCCCACATTAGGAACAGCTGTAATACTTTTCACCCAGGTAACGGCCTTATCAAGGTTTTCCTGGTTGGCGGAGAATATGCTTACTTCCCCTGTATTACCGACTTCTTCGATATTGATGGTGGTTCCGGTTTCACGCTGGATTTCCTGAATCACTTTACCGCCTGGTCCGATTACAGCACCGATGAATTCCTTGTCAATGATCAGTTTGATCATCCGGGGTGCATGAGGCTTCACATCAGGACGGTGCTCAGGAATACAAGCGTACATCGCATCCAGGATATGAAGACGTCCTTTTCTTGCCTGTTCCAATGCTTCCATCATAACAGCCATGCTAAGTCCATCTACTTTGATGTCCATTTGAACACCACAGATACCATCTTTTGTACCGGTAACCTTGAAATCCATGTCACCCAGATGGTCTTCGTCTCCCAGGATATCGGTTAGGATGGCATACTTACCATCTTCACGCGTAATGAGTCCCATAGCAACACCGCTGACGTGCTTTTTGAAGGGTACACCGGCATCCATCAATGCCAGAGATCCGGCACAAACAGTAGCCATTGATGAAGATCCATTGCTTTCGAGGATATCACTCACCACCCGCACTGTATAGGCGTATTCATTTCCGGGCATCATTTGCTTCAGACTTCTGAGAGCCAGGTTTCCATGACCTACTTCCCTGCGACCCGGACCTCTCATCATCTTCACTTCACCTGTTGAGAAGGGAGGAAAATTATAGTGGAGGAGGAAAGGTGTGTATTCAGATTTAGCAGCACTTTCCACCAGCAATTCATCCAATTTAGTACCGAAGGTAACTGTAGTGAGGGATTGCGTTTCACCACGGGTGAACAATGCAGAGCCATGCGGAGAGGGCAATGGTTCAATTTCCATTGCCAAAGGACGAACCTGATCCAGTTGACGACCATCCAGACGAATGCGGTCATCTAACATCATGTTTCTTACCACTTCCCATTTCAGGTCTTCAAAATATTTTTTAGCCAGTTTTTTCTGCAGATCGGTTATTGTATCACCCAGGTGAGCCATTAATTCGTCTTTAAGCTGACTGAATGCCTCGCTGCGTTCATTCTTGGAAGAACCTTTTCTGGCGATCTCATAGATACGCTGGCGGCAGAAATTAACTACCTGATGATGTATTTCAGCATCTGTTTCAGGCTTTTTATAGTCTCTTTTACCGGTAACACCTGCCAAATGACGTAGTTCCTGCTGTGCTTTGATTTGAATGCGGATAGCATCATGTGCCAACTCAAGGGCCTTAACCAGATCGGCTTCAGAACATTCTTTTGCTTCACCTTCCACCATCATCAGGTTCTTTTCTGTAGCAGCAATCATGAAATCCATATCAGCTGTCGCCAGCTGGCTCCTGGTTGGATTGATAACAAATTTTCCATTGATACGTGCAATACGAACTTCGCTGATTATTTCTTTGATAGGAATATCTGATACGGCAAGGGCAGCAGATGCAGCGAGGCAAGCAAGGCTATCAGGCATTATTTCAGGATCACTGGAAACAAGACTGATCAATACTTGTACATCACAGAAATAATCTTCCGGAAATAATGGTCTCAAAGCACGATCAATCAAACGGCTGGTGAGAATTTCATAATCATTCAATCGTGCTTCCCGCTTAAAAAATGAACCGGGAATTCTTCCGGCTGAAGCAAATTTCTCCTGATAATCCACGCTCAAAGGGAAAAAATCCTGACCCTCTTTTGGGTCTTTGTTGGCGACAACTGTGGCCAATAAAACACAGTTTCCTTGTGTAATGGTAACGGCTCCATCAGCTTGTCTTGCCAATTTTCCTGTGCCGAGTGTAATGGTGGGTTGACCTTCGTGTTGAAAATCAACATTTATTTTTTGAGATAACATATTTGAAAATTATAAATTGATGAATGATAATCCGCAACTGCAACTTTGCAGAGGTTTCTAAAGAAAGTAAGTTCTTTCCAGCAAAATAACCCAACCGGAATAAATCATCAGTTGGGAAATAAAAATACTGAGGGGAGAATTTTATTTTCTTAAACCAAGTTTCTCGATCAGTTGGCGATACACTTGAAGATTGTTCTTCTGCAAGTAGGT
>DAIMYK010000344.1:0-2294 GCA_036734525.1 Sediminibacterium sp.
ATCGGACTTTATTTCTGGGGAAATAAAGTGGGAAGTAACCCTTTTATCCTATTGCGCCTGGATACGGAAGCACCCATTTTCAAAAATCCGGAATACCTGACCCTACTCAGGGATGGAAAGGGATTAAATACCCTGTTACAAAATTACTGGATGGTCATACATCCGCCAGTCCTGTTTCTCGGGTTTGCCTCTACTATAGTTCCTTTTGCACTAGCAATAGCGGGCTTGCTGTCGAAATCCAATGAATGGACCAAGACTGCCTTGTCATGGGCTGGATTTTCTGCTGCCGTACTCGGCTTGGGTGTTATGATGGGAGCTGCCTGGGCTTATGAGAGTTTGACATTCGGAGGTTACTGGGCCTGGGATCCGGTTGAAAATGCCTCAATGGTTCCCTGGTTGATTTTAATTGCCGGGTTACACACCAACCTGATCTATCAACATTCCGGTTACTCTCTTCGTGCTACCTGCTTTTTTTACATTCTTTCATTTTGCCTTATCCTATTCTCTACTTTTTTTACCCGAAGCTGTATTCTCGGCGATACATCGGTACATGCTTTTACTGACCTGGAAATGAATACCCAATTGGTACTTTTTGTTTTGGTTTTCTTCCTTCCGGCATTGGGATTGTTTCTTTTCCGCTACAGATTCCTTCCGACAAAAGAAAAAGAAGAAGATAGCTATAGCAGGGAGTTTTGGATGTTCATCGGTTCTTTGGTATTGTTTCTTTCAGGCCTCATCATCATAGCACAAACTTCTGTTCCCGTTTTTAATAAGATTTTCGGTACCAATATAGCCCCACCTGAAGATGTAGAGTTTGCTTACAATCAGGTACAAATATTTGTTGCCATCGTGATCGGACTCCTGACAGCAGTAACACAATACCTGAAGTACAAGTCCACCACTCGCAGTTATCTTGGAAAAAATATCTGGATTCCAACTGTGCTTGCATTGCTCATCAGCTTATTGATTAGTTGGCTGGGGGATATTAATTATGCCAAAAAAGGTCCGGGATTTCTATGGGCCATTCACCTGGCTTTGTTTGCTGCAGTTTATGCAGTAATCGCCAATACTGCTTACATCTGGCTTGTATTGAAAGGAAAAATAAAAGCCGCCGGTGCATCTGTAGCTCACCTGGGATTTGGTTTAATGTTGGTGGGTATTCTCATTTCTTCTTCCAAGAAGACTGTACTTAGTTGGAACACCACAGGCATCACACCATTGTCGACGGACAACAAGAAGAGTGCTGCCGGCGACCCCGCGGAAAATATCACGCTGTTCAAAGGAGTAAGAACAGATATGGGCAAGTATTGGGTTACCTACAAGACCGATAGTATCCGATCTACCGATAAAAAGCGTTTTTTTGATATATCCTTTGAAAGTAAGAAAGGTAATGAGCAATTCAGTCTGTACCCTGATGTGATGAAACAAAACAAGGGTGCGGAAGGCTTCGCAGCCAATCCGGCGGCACGGCATTATTGGAACAAGGATATTTTTGTTTACATCACCTCTTTTCAGGATACCGATCAAACCGATACCAGCAGTTTTCAACCAAGGAACATTCGGGTAGGAGATACCTTATTTTATAACAGCGGCTGGATGCGGTTAGATTCTGTCTCTGTCAACCCGGTATCCAGACAACACCTTTTTCAACAGGGTGAAATGGCACTGTTCCTGAACATGACCGTAGAAGCAAAAAATGGGGGGCGTTATCCGCTAACGCCGGGTATGGCCATCAATGGTACCCGATGGCGCCCCATAATAGATACTGTGGTTGCCCAAAGTCTGGCCGTCTCATTCAATAAAGTGGTCGATGAAAAGAAAGGTGTATTGGAAATAGGAGTAAAGCAAAATGCTTCTATTACCAGCCTACTGACACTCAAAGTGTATGAATTTCCCATGATCAACCTGCTATGGCTGGGTACAATCATAATGGTTATCGGCTTTTTTATGGCTGTCATTCAACGGGCACAAAAAAAATCCTCAGCTGCTTCTTAACTGATTTTTTGGGTTACCTTTAGAAGTTAGGCAGCATTAATATAGGAAAAGCTGTCTTACACAATCATGCGAATAGGAAAAAGCATACTGGTAAAAGTATTGATCGCCTTCTTTTCGGTCTTATGGAGTGCCGGCGTCAGTGCTCAAACCGGTAACTTAGATACAGTTCGTGTATATGCGATGATCGATCCGAATGGAGATACCATTCCTTATAGTATATTACAACATGTACAGGTGATCACACACCAGACTCGAGAACAAAAAAAGTATTAGGAAGAATGGAACCGATTGATAAAAGC
>DAIMYK010000345.1:0-2294 GCA_036734525.1 Sediminibacterium sp.
CAGGTATTTGTAGCCGATGAGGTTGCCAACATCGTTCCCGAGTTTTTGATGTTGTTGCAGGGTGTGATTGATAGTCCGGATATACCGCTGAATGTTAGCAGAAGTTATTTGCAGGGAGATCCGAATGTGAAGAAGATCAATTCCCACATCACCAAGAAAGTGGCTGATAAATTAGACGAGATCTTCCGCAATGAGCGCAGTTCTCTCGAGGAAAAATGGGAGAGTCTGGGTCTCTTTGTGAAGTACGGTATGATGACCGATGATAAGTTCATGGAGAAGGCCAATAAATTTCTGGTGATGGAGGATACGGATGGCAAGTTCCACACTTTGGAAGAGTACACCAATGCCACATCGGTTTTACAAAAGAACAAAGATGGCAAGCAGGTGATTCTCTACACTACCAATCCCGTTCAGCAGGATGCCTACATCAGTGCTTGCAAGAACAAGGGTTATGTGGTTTTGAAGATGGAAACAATTGTTGACGCTGCTTTCATCAATACGATGGAAAGCAAATGGGAGAATGTTTCCTTTGTGCGGGTGGATGCAGACATAGTGGACAACCTGATCGATAAGCAGGAGAAGGAAGAGTCGGTATTGACCAAGGAAGAGACAGAGCAACTGAAAGAGTTATTCAAGTTAGATATTCCCGAGTTGCATGTTACAACGGAAGTGAAGGGATTGAGTGTTGACAGTGATCCGGTAATTGCTACCCGTCCCGAGTTCATGCGGCGCATGAAAGACATGGGTGCAGCGGGTGGTGGCATGACTGCCTTCTATGCCCAAATGCCCGATGAGGTTACACTGACCGTCAATGGCAATCATCCCATCTTTGGTTCTTTGTTAAAAGAAACAGATGAGTCACTAAAGAAAGACAGGGTGCGAAACCTGGCAGATCTGGCTTTGTTGTCGCAGGGATTATTGAAGGGAAATGACCTGACTGCATTTATTCAGCGAAGTGTGCGCATGATGCAGAACTAAAAGCATCATTCATTGAGCAATGGGCAGGTGGATCAGGAACCTTTATGAGGTTGAACATCAATTACCCTCAATTGTAGGTTAACCTGACCATTGTATTCATTCTCGTCAAGGGTGAAAACTACATCCAGCCAGTCGTTGCTATCGACCATAGGAAAAAGATGTTTGAGGTGGAACCCGATACCATTCAGGGTGGTGTTGTTTTGCCGAAGAGCGAAGCGAATGTGTTGCTCTTTGACCATTTTCGAGTACCCGGTGTTCTTTACTTTTCTGGCGACAAATACGGGCCGCATGTTCTCCGGACCAAAGGGTTCCATTTGTTGCAAGATGCGATAGAGAGAGGTATTAACTTCACTGAAATTTATTTCTGCGTCAATCTGAATCTCAGGTGTCAGTTGTTCCGGTTGAATTCTTGTTGCCACTGCGTTTTCAAAAGCCTGGGCGAAGGCAGGAACATTTTCAGGAAGGAGGGTCATTCCTGCTGCAGCAAAATGTCCGCCATAACCCAAGAGCCATTCCCTGCAGGCATGAATGGCTTCGTAGAGATTAAAGCCGGCAACACTGCGGGCGCTTCCTGCTACATAATCTCCACTCTTGGTTAAAACTATGGTGGGGCGATAATAGGTGTCAATCAATCTACTGGCAACAATTCCTACTACCCCTTTGTGCCATGTATCTTTGTAAACAAGGGTTGATTTTTTCAGGTGGTTATCAGGATCCTGTTTGAGTTGCTCGAGTGCTTCAATGGTGATCTGGCTATCTGCTTCTTTTCTTTCGTCGTTGTTCACTTGAAGTTGGCGGGCAAATTCCATGGCTGTTTCCACATCGGGCTGCAGGAATAATTGTACGGCAGTTTGGGCATCGTCCATTCTGCCGGCAGCGTTGATCCTTGGGGCTATAACGAATACCAGGTTTTGGCTATGAATTTTTTGTTGAACGGCTGCCAGGTTCATCAGTGCCTGAATGCCGGGGGAGGGATTCTCATTGATTTTTTTCAATCCGAAATAAGCGAGTACCCTGTTTTCCCCTGATACGGGAACAATGTCGGCAGCGATGGCAGTTACAACAAGGTCGATGTAGCGCCAGTAACTTTCTGAAGAAAGGCCGAGTCTTCCTGCCAATGCCATCATCAATTTGAAGCCGACGCCACAGCCGCACAATTCTTTGAATGGGTAAGGGCAATCTTTTTGTTTGGGATTGAGGATGGCAAATGCAGGGGGCAGTTGTTCATCGGGCAGGTGGTGATCACAGACGATGAAGTCATTGCCTTTCTCGGCTGCGCTGGTGATGAGATCAACTGACTTGATACCGCAGTCGAG
>DAIMYK010000346.1:0-2269 GCA_036734525.1 Sediminibacterium sp.
TTCTCCGCTTCTCACACAGTGGTTCGCCCTGAGTTCCGGGAACTTGCTAACTTCCAGTACTATGACTTCGAATTGAATGCGGCGGTACAGGGTTTCCCCGGACTGGTGAGAACCAAGGTATCTAATTTCGATCTTCGCTATGAATTGTATCCCTCAGCCGGAGAGGTATTTACAGCAGGTGTTTTTTATAAATATTTTGATAACCCCATTGAAATGGTATTCAATTTCGGCGCAGGGGGTGCCAGTACTTTCAATTTTGCCAATCCTGATTTTGCCCGCGCCTATGGGGTTGAACTGGAGTTCAGAAAGAAACTCGATTTTTCTCCTGCACTCAAAAATTTCACTTTCCAGGCCAATGGAACCTATATCTATAGCCGGGTTCAAAGTGCCACACTCTTGTTAGACAGACCCCTCCAGGGACAGTCACCTTATCTGGTAAACGCTTCACTGTTGTATGAACATGAGAAGTCCGGTACCCAAGCAACCCTGCTCTTCAACCAGATTGGTCGCCGCGTAACCTTCGTGGGTAGTCTCGACCAACCTGATATCTACGAATCTGCCCGTCCGGTGTTCGACTTCCAGTTCACTAAAAAATTGGCGAAGAACAAAGCTGAGTTGAGATTTACCGTGCAGGACATTTTGAATAGAAGACTCTATTTCTACCAGAATCCCGATGGCAATGTAAAGCTCGATAGAAACAATGATCCCTTCCGCTTCAGCCGCCAGTTCGGTACCAATTTTAGTCTGGTATTCGGATATAATTTTTAATTCAAGTCAAACAATCATCATAAAAAAACAACCACTTCGATAAATCAACTACCATGAAAAAGTTGCTCACCCTCAGTTTAGTATTCACCATCGTTGTTATCTCCTCCTGTCGCAAGATTGAAATGGATGGAGGTACAACAACAATTGTTCCAGTAAATCCTGGTCCGACGACCGGACAAACCATTACCATCAGAGGTCGTATTGACAAAGACACTGTTTTGAAAGCCGGTAATAACTACATTCTTTCCGGTATCGTTTACATGGTGAACAATGCTACCATGCGCGTTGAGCCCGGCGTAACCGTTAAAGGTGATTTTCAGGGAAGCAACGTAGCTGCGCTGGTGATTACTCGTGGTGCTAAGCTTGTTGCTGATGGTACCCAAGAAAACCCCATCGTATTTACTTCCAACTCACCGGTACCCCGCTCAGGTGACTGGGGTGGAATCGTAATTCTTGGTAAGGCAAGTGTTAATTCTACATTTTCAGGTTCTATTCCCGGCGTTGTTACTGGTCCGGGTACTTTACAAGTTGAAGGAGGTATTGATAATTCTTTCGGTGATGGGATTGCCGGTGGTGGTACTTCCCCGAATGATGATGATAGTTCAGGAGTGCTTCGCTATGTGCGCATCGAATACGCAGGTTATGCCTATCAGCCCGATAAGGAGATCAATAGTCTTACATTGGCTGCTGTTGGAAGAAAGACAGTAGTAGATTATGTGCAGGTTACTTATGCCAAAGATGATGCCTTCGAATGGTTTGGTGGAACGGTGAACTGTTCACACCTGATTGCTTACAAAACGCAGGATGATGACCTGGACTGTGACAATGGTTACAGTGGTAGAGTTCAGTTTGCCATCATTCTTCGCGATTCAAGCATTGCCGACATTTCGCGCAGTGAAGCATTCGAGTGCGACAACGATCCCAATGGTTCCGTAAATACACCACAAACAAGAGCTGTATTCAGCAACGTAACTGCCATCGGTCCGCGTGCTACCCTTGCGAACAGAGGCAATAGTTTGTACCTGGCAGCAGCACACCTAAGAAGAAATACAGGAGTAAGTATTTTCAATTCGATCTTCCTCGGATGGCCGCAGGGATTATTGATAGATTCACGCAATGGCCGTGGAATGGAGAACAACATCATCGACAGTACTACACGTTTTAAAAACAATACCATCGCCGGTTGCGGGCCGGAAACCGGAACTGACCTGACCTCATATGCCTTCATCGCTTCTACTGCCAACCCGATGGCATGGAACAGAGATTCAGTCGTGAATAGATTCTCCAATTCTGCTTTTGGAAACGTTGTTCTGGCTACCGTAGCTGAAACAAGACTCATCGCTCCATTCAATTACACCGCACCGGACTTTCTCCCCTTTGGAGGAAGCAACGGTAACCAGCCAATCCTCACAGGTGCAAGATTCACAGATCCTAAATTAGCCGGATTCCGGTCTGTTCCTTTCCGTGGTGCCTGCGATGCCGCCGGTGTTGATGCCAACTG
>DAIMYK010000347.1:0-2259 GCA_036734525.1 Sediminibacterium sp.
TTGGCTTTCCACCATCGGGTCCCCGGAAACCTTTTCCACCCTCAGGCATTTTAATGAGATTGGCAATTTTAGCCACCGTGCCGATGCGGCACAGGTCTTCTGGGGCAGGGTCTTCAACTGCCGGATCTTTTTGTGCCAGTACTCCTATCAGTTTTTCTCCTTTGTATGCTTCATTAACTGCCAGAATGCTTTTATCCCGACCCACTGTTATAGGCAATACCACGCCGGGAAATAAAACCGTATTCCTCAGGGGTAACAGGGGCAATACATCGGGAACTTCCAGGTCTTTGTCCAGATCAAAATCCTCCTCCGAAATGGGGATGATCGGCATGAAATCTGATTCTTCTTCGGACTGGTTGAATTGTTTATTAAATGCCATAAAGTAGTTATATTAGGACAAAATGACACGCAAATTGGGGGATGTTCTTCCAGCCTGCGGGCATTAAATATAACAATATTAGTGCCATAGCTTCGGCAAGCCAACATTCTTTTCAATCTGGCAGGAAAAATGGGGGGAAAGGACGGTTTGTCGCCGTTATTTTTTACGGAAGAACAACCGAATAGGTACCCCTGTGAGTGGAAAATGTGCCCTTAATTGGTTTTCCAGGTAATTTTTATAGGGGGTTTTGATATCATCCGGAAAGTTGGTGAAGAAGGCAAAAGAAGGTACCGGTGTGGGCAGCTGCGTAATGTATTTGATCTTCACTGAATGTCCGCGCACAACGGGTGCATGGTAAGCTTCCACAGCTTTGAGCATGACATCATTCAGGGCGGCGGTAGATATTTTTTGCTGGCGGCGGGCTGCTACTTCCAATGCAATTTCGATTGCTTTGTGGATGCGCAGTTTTTCCTTGGCTGAAATAAAAATAACAGGTACATCAGTGAAGGGAGCCAACTTCTGTTTCACTAGTTTTTCATACTCTTTGGCAGTTTGTGTATTCTTTTCTACGCTGTCCCATTTGTTCACCAGTATAACAATGCCTTTCCCTTTTCTGATGGCGAGGCTCACGATGGTGATGTCTTGAGCGGTGATGCCTTTCACTGCGTCGAGAACAACCATGCAGACATCTGCCTCATCCATCGCACGAATGGCACGGATGATGGAATAAAATTCCAGGTCATCTTTTTCCTTGCTTTTCTTTCTGATGCCGGCTGTATCGATGAGAATGAATTCTTTCTGAAATAATTTATAGTGCGTATGGATGGAATCACGGGTAGTGCCGGAAATATCGCTAACGATGCTTCTCTCTGTTCCGATGAGGGCATTCAGGAGGGATGATTTTCCCACATTGGGTTGACCCACGATGGCGAAGCGGGGAAGTGCACTATCATCTTCCGGTGCGCCCGATTGTTCTGCGGGGATGGGTGCAACGATGGCATCGAGTAGTTCACCCGTGCCACTACCGGAGATACTGCTGATAAAAAATGTTTGTTCAAAACCAAGTGAGTAAAATTCCGTTGCTTCCAGTTCGCGGGTACTATTGTCCACTTTATTGACTACGAGGTACACAGGTTTTTTTGATCTGCGCAGCATATTGGCCATTGCTTCGTCGAGATCGGTGATGCCGGTAGCAACATCTACCATGAATACCAGGGCATCGGCTTCTTCTACGGCAATTTGAACCTGTTGGCGGATTTCTGCTTCGAAGAGCCCGGTACCACGGGGAACAAAACCGCCGGTATCAATCACATTGAATACACGACCGGACCAATCAGCAATACCGTATTGACGATCGCGGGTAACCCCGCTCAGATCATCTACGATGGCTTTGCGTTGTTCCAGCAAACGATTGAAGAGGGTGCTTTTTCCGACATTGGGTCTGCCAACGATGGCAATGGTATAGCTCATAAAATAGGTATCAGGTTTTAACGGTAGCCGTATTCTCTCAATTGCCGTTCATTGTCGCGCCAGTTGGGTCTTACTTTCACAAACAATTCCAGGAATACTTTTCTACCAATGAATGCTTCGATATCAGTTCTTGCCAAGGTACCGATTTCTTTGATGCGGCTACCCCTTTCGCCCAGGATGATTGCTTTTTGTGACTCACGGCTCACGATGATATCGGCTTGGATTTTTACCAGTTGTTCCTTCTCTGCGTATTCATTTACTACTACAGCGGTCTGGTAAGGAATCTCTTCTTCACAGGTGGCATAAATTTTTTCTCTTATCATTTCCCCTACGAAAAAGCGCATGGGCAGGTCGCTCATATCTTCTTCACTGTAAAACGGCAAGCCTTCCGGGATAAATGGAAGAATAGC
>DAIMYK010000348.1:0-2248 GCA_036734525.1 Sediminibacterium sp.
GAAAATGACCATGAGTTTGAATACAAACACAACATGTATGATGTTGTAAAAAAGCAGAAATCAGGAAATCATTTGATTTATTGGTGCTATCAGGATCTAGAAGAATCCTTCGTCAATGAACAAATTGGTGAATTGTTCAGCTATCTGACAGGTGGACATTCAACCCGGCCGGAAACCCGACATCTGCTAGAAAAAATTTTTAAAAAACTTTATTGTCCTTTACAGGATGAAATTTCTTTTCAGCTTTTGACCTTGCAGATTCAGCAATCAGGTATGAAAATTACCCATTGGCAAAATCTTACTCAGGTGATTCCTTCTCCCCCGCCCGATGACAAACTGATCTGATCAGTATTTGTCAATTTCTAACTACTATTTACGAATTCATGAAAAAACTGGGCCTGTCCTGGTTTTTACTTGTGATGTGCCAATGTGCCTATTCACAGGTAATTACCGTAAGGGATAAAATAACTGGAGAAAAACTAGAGTCAGTCTCCATCCGCGATACAGGGGTCAACACAAGAGTAGAAACCGATTTCAAGGGAACAGCCCCTGCTGCTTTGTTCTCAGGGAAAAGTATTTTATTATTTGAGCGGGTAGGATACCAATCTGCCTTCTACAGTTATGTAGAAATACAGCAAATGCAATTTACTGTCTTATTGGAATCCATTCCTTTCGGACTCGAAGAGGTTGTTGTTGCCGCCACCCGGTGGAGCCAAATGTCGCGAAATGTTCCCGGCAGAATAATCTCAATTCGGAAAAAAGACAGGAATCTTGCGAACACGCAAACGGCTGCCGATTTACTGGGCTTATCAGGTGAAGTATTTATACAAAAAAGTCAGCAGGCAGGTGGAAGTCCGATGATTCGTGGCTTTTCTACCAATCGTTTGTTGTATGCCGTGGATGGTGTCAGAATGAATACTGCCATTTTCAGAGCAGGAAATATTCAAAATGTCATTTCACTGGATGCTTTTGCCACAGAGAAAGTTGAAGTATTTTTTGGTCCCGGATCGATTGTTTATGGAAGTGATGCTATTGGGGGGGTTATGAGTTTTCAAACAATTACACCTCAGTTCTCCAATGATTCATCAACAATAAAAACTGCCAATGGCACACTTAGATTTTCGTCAGCCAATGGTGAAAGAACAGCCAACGCCTCCTTTTCCTATGGCGGAAAAAAATGGGCAGGTTATTCAGGCATCACACATTCCTCTTTTGGTAGCCTGAGAATGGGAGCAAGAGGGAATGACCAATACACAAGAAATTTTTTCGTGGCCCGGGTCGAAGGAAAAGATAGTATTTTTTCCAACCCCAATCCATTGATTCAACAGCCTACCGGGTATGATCAAACCAATATCACCCAAAAACTGCGTTTTCGCGCACATGAGAACTGGGAATTGAATTACGGATTTCACTACTCAGCAACAAGTAATTTCAGCAGGTACGATCGACTAATAGAACTACAAAATAATGGGTTACCACGATTTGCTGAATGGGATTATGGTCCACAGATCTGGATGATGCAACTTTTGTCGTTACAACACAAAAAGCGCACCGGGTGGTATGATCAGATGATGGTTCGCCTAGCGTACCAGTATTTTCAGGAAAGCCGTATTGACAGAGGTTTCAATGCATTTCGACTCAGAACCAACCTGGAAAAAGTCAATGCCTACTCCATCAATGCAGACATAGAGAAAAAAATCACCCGACATGATTTGTTTTATGGAATTGAATTTGTTCAGAACAGAGTAAGTTCTTTCGGTACCGGAACAGACATCAGAAACGGAAATCATATCCCCCTTCCCGACAGATACCCGGCATCCAACTGGAATAGCTATGCTGCATTTGCTAATTACCACCACTTCCTCAATGATCGGTTACTGCTTCAGGGTGGTATCCGCATGAATGCCTATAAGCTGCATGCGGACTTCTCTCAACTACTCCGTTTTTATCCTCTTCCCTTCACCTTGGTAAATCTGAATAATCAGTCTTTTACCTATAGTGTAGGGGGCGTATATAAACCCAAAAAAAATCTAACCTTCAAATTCAACTGGAGTAGAGGATTTCGAGCTCCTAACGTGGATGATATGGGAAAACTTTTTGATTTTGTCAGTGGAGAGGTAGTAGTTCCCAATCCCTCCCTCCGGGCAGAAACAGCCAACAATGTCGAACTCGGAATCATTCATATTTTTGGAAAATGGGCCAAACTTGATATGAATATCTTTTATACACGGCTCCAAAATGCATTGGT
>DAIMYK010000349.1:0-2247 GCA_036734525.1 Sediminibacterium sp.
CGGCCAAAGATTAATATAGTCTTGTGTGTGGACTATGATGCATTGTCATTGACTATATCTGATTTGATGTTGAACAGTGTTTCTTTCACTGAACAAATTGACACAGCGATAGATGGGAAAGATGCGTTGGATTATTTGGACAAGATTTTGGAAGAAAAAGATACTACCGGGAAAGCGCAACAATTAATTTTATTGGATATCAATATGCCTGTGATGAATGGTTGGGAATTTTTAGAAGAGTTTGTTCCTGCTTATGCTGAAAAGCTGCCCGGTACCAAGATCATTATTATATCTTCCACCATAGATCCACAGGATTTTGAGCAGGCAAAAAAGTTCCCGGTTGTAGTGGATTTTTTCAGCAAGCCGTTAGGACTTGAAATGTTGGAATCATTGAAGGAATCTGAACATTTTCGGGTTTATTTCGCCGGATCTGATAATGATGACAATAAAGTGTGAGTTTCAAATAAGTATTTTTATGACAATTGAGCAATTCAAAGATTTGAGTTTACCGGAAAAATTAAATGCCATTCGCTATGATGCAACTCTGTTGGGTTCTTTTGAACGCAATGGGGAACACTATGGACCTATAACCCCCGGTGATATTTATTCCCTGCATGATTTTTGGGTATTCTTAAGTGATGACGAATCGATGGTGATTCCTTCCAGAAGAAATCCGTTGCCCCCTGAAGAGGAAGAGTAGAAGTATCATGCAGTAGGTTAGAGCATCAACTCTGGTAGAAGAAGAAAAAGTGAATTGATAAAGCCTGCATAAGCATATAAAGTAGTCGGGTATGTTGAATTTTTTGTTGATTGATGATCATTCAGTAGTGAGGGCTGGTATTAAGCTCATCATCACTCAGCATTTCAAAGATGGGGCAGATGTTGAGGAAGCAGAGAATGAGAAGAGAGCGGTGGAGATTCTGCGCAACAAAACAATGGATTTGATTTTGATGGATCTCAACATGCCGGACAGTGATCCGATTCGTTTGATTCATTACATTACTACCAATTATCCCAAGACAGCAATCATTGTTCTAACCATGAATGATGAGAATGTATATGCCAAGCGATTTTTTAAGTTGGGCATCAAAGGGTTTTTACACAAGTCTTCCGACAACCATGAGATCATTAAGGCGATTGAACAGGCATTGGTTAATCGCGTATACATGAGCGATAGTTTGAAACAAACAATAGCAGAAACTTATTTCACCGGATTATCTGAAAATCCTTTTGATCAATTAAGTGATCGGGAGTTTCAGGTAGCCAAGGAAATGTTGAGTGGAAAGAGCATAACTGATATTGCTGCATCTTTGAGTATTAATTCATCAACTGTTTCAACTTATAAAGGGAAGGTGTTTGAGAAATTGAAAATTCCCCACAACAACATGGTAGAGCTGATGTCATTGGCACGTCAGCACCGGATTATTTGATTATCCTATTTCTTAGTTGTTCTTACGAAACGCTGGAAGCAGTAACAATACTATTCTATCAGCAGATAAGGTTGTGATGGAAGTTGCAACGTAATGCGGGTTCCTTTGTCAGGAGCGCTTTTGATGTGGATGCTGCCTTTCATTTTTTGCATCAGGTCATAGACAATGCGATAACCTATTTGAGTACTTTCCGAAGTCTTTTTGGTAATCACACCGCTTTCCAGCTCTACGATTTTATCTGGGGCAATACCAGCTCCTGTATCAGAAATAATAATGTATTGAAGACGATCGTCACTGTGTGCGGAGATTTCTATTTTTCCTTCCCGCGTATTTTTGATGGCATTGTCCAGTAGGTTTCTCAAAACGATGGAGAGAAGACTGAAATCGGATGTTATGCTAAAGTCATCAGCTGCCAGCAAGTTGAACTCTAATTTTTTTTCTGCTGCTATTTTAAAATACACAGCGCAGTTGGTACGTATAAAATCATTCAATTTTTCTGTGGTGTAAGACAGTTTGATGTTTTTCTTGGTGCTGTTGAGCCATTGCAGTAGGTTATTCACGAAATTATTGATGTCGAAAGTAGTTTGGTAGAGTTCAAAACTCAGCCGATGGAGGTCGGAAGGGTTGAGGGCTGTTTTTGACTCGTAGAGGGAGGCTGCAATTTTATGGACAAAGTTCAGGGGTGATTTCAGGTCATGCATTACTATGCTGATCATTCTTTCGCGGAATGCCAGGTTATTGGTGAGTTCAACTTCGGTCGCTTCCAGTTGGAGAAGAGAGATTTTGAGGGATTCGGTCTTCTCTGCTACAGTTTTTT
>DAIMYK010000350.1:0-2245 GCA_036734525.1 Sediminibacterium sp.
CAAGCATATGCTTTTCCAGGAGCAATTCACAGGCACAACACGCAGGGTATTGTGGGAAGACCATGAAAAGGAAGGCATGATGGAAGGTTATACTGATAATTATATCAGGGTAAAAACGCCGTATCGCAGTGAATGGGCGAATACGATCATGGATTGGAAGATATGATCAGAGAACCGGACTGATGTATTCTGCAGGGAATTCAACGATCATCACCTGGCCCAGACTTTCCAACCGAACATATACTTTCTTTTTTCCGCCCCGCACAACAGTTCCCTCATTGTCCATGAAAACACCGTGATTCACCATTACCCGCATGTCTTCCTTGAAGCCTTCTTCAGAAATAACTGTCAGTGCGGCTGTTTTTTCTCCCAGGTATTTGCGAATCAGATCAATTTCTTCATCGCGAATAATGGCGGGCTTTCCCAGATAATAAACGAAATTCAGCACTCCTTCGGTTGAAAGCACTTTGATACGTTCTGAAGGATCTACATGAACAAACACATAAGAGCGAAACAGAGGTTCTTCAATGATTTTTTTTCTATCCGACCACTGACGCTCTGATTTTTGAACAGGGCACCAGCTCGTGATGCCTTTGCGGATTAGTACAGAATCGATCTTCTTTTCCCAACGGGGTTTGGTGTACACAGCCAGCCATTGCTTGACCTGTGTGCCTGGTGTTGGGGGGGAAGCGTTCATACAGTGTAAATGCGATCCGGTGATTAACGATTCTTAACCAAGATATTTTTCTCTGCGTCTGCCAGTTGACTGATGACGCGAACACCTTCTTCGATGTGCAGGTCTTTGCGCAGGGATCTGATCCATGCTGCATAGAAATCGGACTTCGACTTATCGGGGTGGTTCAGGAATTTATCTTTTTCAGACTCCAGGTATTCGATGGTCATTTCTCCGGACAATGTTAACAGGGTATTGTTCTGGCTGGCTGTCTGCTGAATTTGCTTTTGCTTTTTCTGGTAGCCATCCAATTGCAGGGAAGGAGGCATTTCATTGTTTTTTGACAACCAGATCAGGTTATCTTTCAACAAATTAAAATTAGGGTTGCTGCTGATGGCTTTGTTTTCTTTTTCAATTATAGCATCCAGAGACTCTCTTTTTCCCCATGGCTCATATTGGGCGCGGGGAATTTCATCCCAGGGCAATGCTTCCCGCATGTCTTTTTCCCGCACCTTGTAATACTCATAAGGATCGGGAAGGATGATATCGGGAACGATTCCTTTCAATTGTGTTGAGCCACCATTCACACGGAAAAACTTCTGGAAGGTTAATGTCATAGCACCCTGATCTGTTCTGAAGGAACCAAAATCATTTCGGTTACCGAAGGGTACCTGGCGTTGAACAGTTCCTTTGCCAAAAGTCGAGGAACTGCCGATGATGATACCTCTGTTGTAATCCTGAATGGCTCCTGCAAAAATCTCACTGGCGCTGGCGCTGAATTGATTCACCAGAACAGCCAGTGGTCCATTGTATAGGATCCTGTCATCACTGTCATACCAGGTGCGCTGGTCAACATTACCTGAACGATCTTTTACCTGCACGATGGGACCTGATTTGATGAAGAGACCTACCATCTTGACAACTTCATACAGTGAACCACCACCGTTGTTGCGGATATCGATGACAATACCATCAACTTTTTCCGCCTTGAGTTTTTGAAGTTCAGCTGCAATATCTGCCGCGCAGTGGTGACCATTGGCATCTTCAAAATTGGAATAGAAGTCGGGCAACACGATGTATCCTACTTTTTTATCTCCCTGACGAATGACAGCACTGCGTGCCAGGCCCTGGTCCTGATTCACTTTTTCACGGATCAGAGAAACCACTTTGATGGTACCGTCTTCTTTTTTCAAGGTTAGACGAACTTCTGTGCCCTTGTTGCCACGAATGAGTTTAACGGCGTCTTCTGTTGCATAGGCGGTAACATCTACAGGTTCTTCACTGCCCTGCGCAACTTTGATGATGATATCGTTCACCACGATTTGACCGGACTTATACGCTGCTCCACCGGTAATGATGCTGGCGATCTTGATGCCGTAATCATCTTTGGTGAGTTGAGCCCCGATACCAAAAAATTCGTTGCTCATGCGTTCGTCGAAAGCACGTTTTTCTACCGGAGCGAGGTAATCGCTGTGCGTATCCATGAGGTTATGTATAGTAGTCAGGTTGGTACTGATTCGCACTTCCTCTTTGAAGGTACTGCGGATACGACCGTAGTTGTCGTTCATTAGT
>DAIMYK010000351.1:0-2235 GCA_036734525.1 Sediminibacterium sp.
GATGTTACCAAGATTAACATTACAGCCAATCAGTTCCAGGAAATAAAGTTGTTGTGCTTTTTGTGGAGCTTCCCAGATAATTTTCTCAGCAGGTATCTGTGTCAGGATTTCCTGAACCAATCCTTCACGTACTTCACCCGAACCTCTGTAAATACCAACATTTCCTGCTTCCCGGGCTTCTGCGATGACATAGCTGGAGCCGGCTTCTAGTTCTGCGCGCATCAATTCGATCCACTTGTAGGGAGGAATAATATGCGCAGCATCTTTACTGCCCACTTCGCTCAATACAGTAAAATGCTTGGTAAGTTTCTCAATGTAACCACATTTCTCAGCGTGAGGAATACTGATGGAACCATCACTCACTTCAACATGTGTGATACCAAAATCTTTACAAACGGCTATGTAATCATCGAATTGATTCCTGACAAGAAATGCTTCGAAAAGAGTACCACCAAAATAAACAGGCATCTTGGCATCCTGATAAACTTTTATTTTTTCTCTTAATCCGGGTGTAACAAAAGAAGTTCCGAAACCTAGTTTTACCAGATCGGTATGCGGATTTCCTACACTTAAAAAATCTTCGGCCTCTCGTATACTAAGACCCTTGTCCATCACCATGGTTATACCATCTACCCTGGGTTTTTGTGTCCTCTGGGGAATTTTCGTCAAATGATAGTTCATGAATTAATTGTTTCAGGCGCAAAAATACTATAAAGCAGGCAACCAATGTAACCCTTATGCATCATTCTTTCTTCTTTCGTCTGGGAGCTTTTTTGTAACGGGCAATCAGATCAACTACCTGCAGATTTCTAAGGATGGAGGGGTTCAGGTCAATGAATTTTTTTAGGTGGCGTGGGGCATTCTCCAAAGCCAGTTCAAGTTGCACCAGGGCTTCTTTGCTTCGACCTAAATTGAATAAGGCGGTACTGTAATAATAGAGGAAAAGAGGTTTCCCTTCCGTTACTTTCAGTGCCTGCAGACTCGTTTCCATCATTTGTTCATCCATTCTTGCAACCAGCAGGCATTTCAACAAGGCTTCCCATCCCGGCAAATAGCGGGGCTTTTGATGAATTACTTCCCCAAAATGTTGAATTGCCTCCTTATAATTGCGAAGATTGAGGTGACATTCCCCCATGGCAAGATTGAACTCAGGTACATGCCTGGTTATCCGCATAGCATTGTCCAGGTGTTTCAATGCTGTTTGCCATTGTTCTTCCAACATATAGGTCACGGCTACCTTGTAATGCAACTTACAGTCAGTTGAATTTAGGTGTACTGCCTTTTTATAATTGAATCTGGCCTGCGCATATTGTCCCATCTTATGGTAACAATGACCGATGGCTTCGTAAATCAATTCTTCCGGGCGGTTCAATTCCAGTACTTTTTCCAAGACCTCAATAGCTTCTTTGTACTTCCTCAAGCGCAGGTAGGCATCCCCCATATTCCGGTAGGCATAATCAAATTTTTCGTCAATTGCTACTGCATACTGATAAGCATCGATTGCTTTTTCATAAAGTTTCAATCCCTGGTAAGCAGCTGCAAGATTAAACCATGCCAGTTCACTAAAAGGATGTTCATCAAGTATCCGTTGATGAAGTGCAATGCTCTCTTCATTTCTTCCCGTAAAATCTGTCCAGAAACATATTTTGTACAAAGCTTCCTCGTTGAGAGGATCTTCCCCTAAAATCAACAACAAGCAATCAAATACTTTGTCAAATTCTTCATAGTCGTCATAAACATCCGCGAGTTCAAATAGGAGGTCCAACCGTTCTTCTCCAGTAAACATGTCTAATGCCTGTTCCAGCAACTCCACCGCCTTTTGTGGTTGGTCCAGTGCCAGATAAGCATCAGTTTTTAAAATATATAGATTGATATCTGTTGGGTCATATAGGGCTGCCGTTTCCAATACTTCCAAGGCATCCCGGTACTTTCTGGTTGCCAGAAGCAGATCGGCTTTTTTAATCATGAGTTGGGCAGAATATGGAAATTGTTGCAATCCCAGTTCTGCTGCTTCCATCGCAGAGGGAAGCTGGTCACTGTCATCAAAATTATTGATAACTCGTTCAAAATCATCCTCTTCTAATAAAAAATGCTGCTTCCCGTTTAATAGCTGGCGGTATTGTTTCAGCAGCTCCCCCATCGACTCCCGGTCTTCGCTATGTGGCTCTTCGGACATTTTCAGAGGTTTTATACAATGTAAATGAATTTTGGCAAGAAATTTGTAAAATATTTATG
>DAIMYK010000352.1:0-2235 GCA_036734525.1 Sediminibacterium sp.
GGCCCTTTGTAACCGACGTGGGTGTTGTTGTTCGGCCTGCATCCAAAAACCGGGGTCAAGTTGCTGAACCTGCTCCTGTAACCAGGGTAGTCCGTATGCATCATAAGATGACTGAATAGACTGTCTTATTTCGGGTGGAATTGCCGGAACAGGGTCCAGACCTTCCATGAAAGCCTTGATGTAAAGTCCGGTGCCACCGGTCATGACCACCCACGAACTTTTTTGAAATAAGTTGAGTGTTCATTCCATGGCCATTTGTTCGAATCCTTCAGCCGTATCCTGATCATACTATGAATGTGAGGCAATGAAATGATGCGGGACTCTCTGCAATTCCTGCTCGGTAGGTCTCGCGACACCGATATTGAGTTCACGATAACATTGACGAGAATCTGCAGAAATGATTTCCGTGCCGAGTATTTGAGCCAGTTCTATTGCCAACGCAGTTTTCCCGACTGCGGTGGGTCCTGCGATTATGATGACCGTAGGTAACTTATTCAATGCAGGTTATTAAAAAAATTAAAAGGCTACAGTTCATCCGTATCACCCAGCTCTTCTGTACCTTCTGATAGATCGGCATCATCCGATTCATCCTCCTCCCCTTCGCTTCCAAATCCCTCGGCATCGCGGGAGAGATCGTATTTTTCCTCGATGTCAGCAAATTTGTTGCCCAGAAGACTTTTGGTTCCGTATTGTTGGGGACCAATACCTTCTGAACGGGTGGTGGCAGGATAGGTGATCCGGGTATTGATCTCTTTGCTCACATTGATGAGTTCAATGAGAAAGATCCAATGTTTATTAAAATCGTATTCGTAAACGAATTTCTGGTTGGTATCCCTGATCTCAGAACCAATGGTTGTGTCTTTCATTATCAGCGGTTCTGCCCGGTAATCTTTCTCATATCTTTCGAGACTGATTTCTCGGCCGCGCGCCCAGTTGTCATTGCTGCGAAAAAAGGTTGCCCCATGGATCTGATCGAATTCAAATGATTTCAATATGGCCAGGTGCAATTCAAAAAAGGACTGGTTGTGCAGAATTACAATATCCCGGTAAACGGTATCATCTTCTTCAAGGTAAATGCGGAACTTTAAAGCTGCCATGTAGTATTGATGTGTATTCAGCGTAGGTGTTGCCGTAAAAATACTTATTTTCCTGCCGTCAACTGAAGTTCTTTGCCTTTTTCCTGCATGAAGCGGAAAGCGGCCTCATATTCGTTGGGGATAACCCCATCGAGAATGGCTTCGCGGATGGCGTCTTTGATGATTCCTACCTGTTTGCTGGGAGCTATTTGAAAATATTCCATAATCATTTCTCCGGTGATGGGTGGCTGCCAGTTTCGGAGCCGGTCTGTCTCTTCGACTTCCTGCATTCTTTTCCGTACCCATTCAAAATTGCGCAAATAACGCTTGACCTTCATTTTGTTTTTACTGGTGATATCTGCCTCACAAAGTAGCATCAGACTATCAATGTCTTCGCCGGCATCGAACAACAAACGGCGAACCGCACTGTCTGTAATATTTTCTTTCGTAAGGCTAATCGGCCGGAGATGCAGCAGTACCAGTTTCTGTACCCTTTTCATTTTTTCATTCATGGGCAACTTAAGCCGGTTATATAATTTAGGGACCATGCGTGCACCTACAACCTCGTGACCATGAAATGTAAATCCATGTCCCGGTTCGAATTTTTTGGTAGCCGGTTTTCCAATATCGTGCAGCAGTGCCGCCCAGCGCAACCAAAGATCATCTGAAACGGCAGCTACATTATCAAGCACCTGAAGTGTATGGTGAAAATTATCCTTATGTCCCATTCCATCGATGTATTCTGCTCCCTGCAAATCAACCACCTGGGGAAGAATCAATGGCAACAGACGGCTTTCCAACAATAATTTCCAGCCGATGGAAGGTTTTTTACATAGCATGATTTTGTTGAGCTCATCCGTAATTCGTTCCTGCGATACGATGCGCAGGCGATGTGCCTGTGATTGGATTGCCTCGAATGTTTCGGGAACGATGCTGAATTCCAGTTGGGTGGCAAAACGAATGGCCCGCATCATGCGAAGGGGATCATCTGCAAAAGTTTGTTCCGGTTGCAACGGGGTTCTGATCCATTTCTTTTGAATGTCTTCCATTCCGTTAAAGGGGTCAATCAATTCCCCATAATTGGTTTCATTCAATGAAATGGCCATCGCATTGATGGTAAAATCTCTCCTATTTTGATCATCTTCAATGGTACCTTGCT
>DAIMYK010000353.1:0-2203 GCA_036734525.1 Sediminibacterium sp.
TGTAATGCTTCCAACAGGGGTTGTTTTCCGATAATGAGTGTAGATCTCTTTGGTCCCCTTATCATTAAAAAAATATCTGTTTGGATTGCTGCCAACGCAATTCTAATTTCAATAAAGCTGCTACGCTGATGGCATCGGTGATTTCACCTTTGGCTACCATGTCAAATACGGTTTCGAGGGGGAGTCTTTTTATCTGCAACTGCTCTGTATCTTCCGGTGTTGCAGTTCCTTCTTCTAATTCTGTAGCAAGGTAAACGATGGCCAATTCATCTGCCACTGAATTAGATAAGTGCATCGTCAGGAATTCTTCCCAATGGTTTGCTGTTAATCCTGTTTCCTCCTTTAGCTCTCTTCGAGCACTCAGCAATGGGTCTGTTCCAACCGGAGCGCCACCTTCCGGAATTTCCCAACTATATTGTTGCAGCGGAAAGCGAAATTGTCCGACAAGCCAGGTATGGTTCTCATGATCAATGGGTATCACTCCAACTGCCACATTCTTAAAATGAACTTTTCCATAGATACCATTTCCACCTGAGGGATCTATAACCTTGTATTCCGTCAATCGAATCCAGGGATTGTCGTAAATATTTTGTTCGCCCGTGATCTGCCAGGGATTATGCTCCATGTGGTTTTTTTTTGAATAGGAAATGGATGCTACCTGCCAGCACAAACAAAATCGCTGCGGCGACCAGGGAAAATTTGATGATGGCCACCCACCGCGTTAATTGAAGACTTGAGGGGGTATAATATCCATGAATGCTTCCCAGCATCAGGAGGTTCTCGATAACATCGAATATTGCAGCCAGCCATACTCCTTTTGCCAGGAGGATACCGGTTTTCAATATTCCACTTGGCTGGTAGCCCATTGCCAACTGCCGGCAACCGATTGACAGGAACAGAGCATAGGAAGGAATGAAGAGGAAATCAATGAGTATGTTGTTGACTGCCGTTGTTTTATTCCAGGCTGTTAGCAACAACGTAAGGCGGGAGGGAGTATCTGCCATTTCGAGATCCACAATTCCCATTTTACTGACAGCAGTAATCAATCCGGCACCTTGCAGCCGCATCCAGCCGAACAGGAAGGCGGTACTTATTGCTGATAGGCGGATAGCATTCCAATTCATACAAGATATAGATTACCGGTCGGTTGCAAGGTAAATAAAAAAGCCCCTGCCGGTGAAGACAGGGGCCTGATTAAATGAGCTGTTTTATTTGATACCGAATGCTTTTTTCACTTTGGAAACATAATCCAGTTTCTCCCAGGTAAATAATTCAACTTTCATGGTCTTCTCTTTGCCATTGATGTTGAAAGTCTTGATCTTCACTTCATTCTTGCGACCCATGTGTCCATATGCAGCAGTCTCGCTGTACATCGGAGTTCTGAGTTTGAGGCGTTTTTCGATGAAGTAGGGACGCATATCGAACAACTGTTCAACGATGCTGCTGATTTGTCCATCGGTCATGCCAACTTTGGCAGTGCCGTAAGTATTCACGTTGATGGAAGTAGGCTTGGCTACACCAATGGCATAAGAAACCTGCACCAATATTTCATCGGCAACACCTGCTGCTACGAGGTTTTTAGCGATGTGGCGGGTAGCATAAGCAGCTGAACGGTCCACCTTGCTGGGATCCTTACCACTGAATGCACCTCCACCATGAGCACCTTTTCCACCGTAGGTGTCAACAATGATTTTTCTTCCGGTTAACCCGGTATCTCCGTGCGGTCCGCCGATCACAAACTTTCCCGTAGGATTGATGTGGTACTTAATCTGGTCATTGAAGAGGCGGGCATACTTCTTGTATTTTTTCTTTACCCTCGGAATAAGGATGGTGATGATATCCTGCTTAATTTTTGCAAGCATCTTAGCCTCTGAATCAAAATCATCGTGTTGGGTAGAAACCACGATGGTGTCGATGCGTACCGGCTGGTTGTTGTCATCGTATTCCAGTGTAACCTGACTTTTGGCATCCGGGCGGAGATATTTGATCTCTTTATTTTCGCGGCGCAGTGCTGCCAGTTCGATCAGTATCTTATGTGCCAGATCAAGTGCCAAAGGCATATAATCATCAGTTTCATTGGAGGCATAACCAAACATCATACCCTGGTCACCGGCACCCTGGTCTTCCTTTTTCTTTCTTTCAACACCTTGATTAATGTCAGAAGACTGTTCATGAATGGCTGACAGGATGCCACAGCTTCTGG
>DAIMYK010000354.1:0-2193 GCA_036734525.1 Sediminibacterium sp.
CCATTCAATATGCCATGGCATTCACCCAACGAATTCCTAATGATTTTCCCAGATATAATTTTATTCAACCTTCTACCCTCCACTTCCATGAGCCGGATCTCAAGACTTTCCGAAATCTTGCGCTGGCAATGGAAGCCATGATACAGGGGGGGAACAAGACCTGCGATCTCAACGCCGCCAATGAACTGGCGGTATTTGCCTTCCTTCGCAATCGTATCGGGTTTCTGGACATGACTGATGTAGTAGAAAAGACGATGATGCAAGTTCCCTACATCGAACATCCTACCCTGGAAGACTATTTTGAAACTGACGGTGAGGCGCGTACCTTTGCAGCCTCTATCATTCATTTATACGGATAGGGATATTCGTCAGCAAGTAACTTTTCATCATGACATTATTAGCGATCGATTGGGCCGGCGTTGGTGTGAAAGCAGCTCAATTCATTTTATCTTTTTCAATACTGGTAATACTCCACGAGCTAGGTCATTTCCTGCCTGCCCGATGGTTTGGCTGCCGCGTAGATAAATTTTATCTCTTCTTCGATCCCTGGTTCAGTTTGTGGAAAAAGAAAAAAGGGGATACCGAATATGGACTCGGATGGATTCCTTTCGGGGGCTATGTTAAAATAGCAGGAATGATTGATGAGAGCATGGATAAAGAACAGATGAAACAGCCCCCGCAACCCTGGGAATTTCGCTCTAAACCTGCCTGGCAAAGATTGATTATTCTCCTGGGAGGAATCGTTGTGAATGTGGTTCTTGCCATTGTAATTTTTATTGGAATAACCTGGTTTTATGGGGAACAACAGCTTCCGGTAAAAAATATCAAGTACGGACTTCACACGGATTCTCTTGCCCGGAGTATTGGTATACAAGAGGGTGATAACCTGGTGGCAATTGATAATCAACCATTGACTTATTTTGGTTCTTTTGAGGCAGATATTATTTTTAAAAAACCTAGAACGATTCAAGTTCAAAGGGCTGATTCCGTTATATCTCTGTCCATTCCTGATGGCTTTTCCAAACAGGTGATGGCACAACGGCGTACCGGACCATTGCTAACACTTCGGTTTCCCATTATTATTGATTCCGTATCGAAAGATGCTGTGTTCACGGCTGACCGGCTGTTGAAAAATGATACGGTCATCGCTCTGAACGGAAAACCCACACTTTTCTTTCACGAGTTAGCACCGTTGAAAGATCAATACAAGGATTCCATTGTGCAACTCACTGTATTGCGTGGAAATGATACAGTTCAGGTCAGGGCCTTGGTCAGCAGCAAAGGTTCAATAGGTTTTATACACGTGCAGCCACTCACTCTGATGCCTACACTTACCACCCGTTACACTTTATTGGAGTCCATTCCTATTGGGTTTAACCATACCTGGGAAACTCTGGGACGGTATATTACCGGCATCAAACAGATGTTCACTGGCGAGGCCAATGTGAAGGATTCATTGGGCAGCGTTATCAGCATAGGAAATACCTTCCCCGGACAATGGGACTGGGAAAGATTCTGGACACTCACGGCCATTTTTTCTATCGTACTCGCCTTCATGAATGTTCTTCCTATACCCGCCCTCGATGGTGGACATGCACTGTTTACGCTCTACGAAATGATTACTGGTAAGAAGCCGGGCGATAAATTCATGGAGTATGCACAGATTGCCGGGTTTGTTCTGCTGATGTCACTTATGGCATATGCTCTTGGACTTGATGTCTGGAGAATATTCAAGTAGACTCTATAACTTGCTGTAAATCATTGTAAAAATGCATCTTTATGGGATGATGTATTTTTGATGTACCTTTGCATTCTCAACAGTTAACCGGGGTCGTATTGGTTTCGACAGCATAGGTTACGGTTGGTGTAAGCATGCAGTGCGTTGTATAATTAGCACTTAAATCTGAATATTCGAACTACAAATGGCAATACACAGTATGCCATGGCTGCTTAATCAGTGATTAGGTAACCATTTGGGCCGCCGCACTGGTTGGTCGCTGACCGCGTGCCGCCGCCGACTCAAAACAATAGCGAATGCGAATGCAGAAGGCTGTGACTGTATTCAAAGACCATTCAGCTAAGTGCTTTATAGGTGGGTTCACTTCCGGTAAAGTGCCGACAAAAAATGGTGAAATAAGCATGTAGAAAGCCAATGGTAGCGATGTTTGGACAGGGGTTCGACTCCCCTCGACT
>DAIMYK010000355.1:0-2191 GCA_036734525.1 Sediminibacterium sp.
TTATCAGAAGTCAGTTCGTGACAATCTGGGGCCCCAACAGCTCAAGTGTCTTCTTTATCAGATGACATTAGAGCAACAACTCAACGAGCCCACAAGCGAGGCAGCCATCAAAAGACTGAAAAAAGAAATCAGTCTACAAAAAGATCCGCTAACCGCGATGGTACTCCATGCAATGCTATCAGTTACTTTCCACTTTTTATAAATAAAATTAAGATGGTTATTATATCAATCATAACCAACACGACTGCCTCAATCTGTCGATATAAACTTATGGAATAGCAGTGATTTCAATAAAGCAATTACACAATCTTACGGAAAGGCATTGTCACAACCGGAACTTTTAAAAAAAATGCCGGTAAGTGCCATCAATGCCCTAATTCAAAGGGGGAACGGATTGTTACAGCCAACGAATTGGTATGAATTGATTTTACTCGAAAAGCTATCTTACGATAAAGATCCCATTGTTTCTGCGTATGTAGTGGCATCTTTTTCTTCCTGGCAATCACTGGCTTTTCTTGAACCCGACAGTTTCAACAAAACTGTACTCCCGAGCAGGGATTCATCTGCTGAAATACAAGTTCTGAGGGACTATCAATCGCTCATAGCTGCTCAGTCCAATAAAAAAGAGCCTCAATTAAGCATTGCGCTGCACATCGACAGACTTGAATGGGCCTGGCAACAAACCGGCTCTTCACCTTCCCGGCAGGATGAATACAAAAAGGGATTACAACAAATCATTCAATCATATCCCGACAACCCGTCCAGTCTCCGGGCTTACTATGCTTTAGCTACTATAGAAATTAATAATGAGAGAAACAGATATAAAGTGAAAACGGGAAAGAATGGTCTTCTTTCCGCCGACTCACTTCTTTCCGTTGCCTTACAAAAAAAAGTTGTCCAAACCCCTGAAACCATTGCAATACAAAACCTACTCGCGGAAATCAGGCGCCAATCAATAGAGGCGACCATGGAGGCGATTTATCTGCCGGGCGAACCGCTGTTAACTCTGATTGAATATCAAAATACTCCACGGGTTTATGTACGTGTAGTAGCTCTAAATTCAGATGAATGGGAAAAATATAGCACACAGAAAAGACCCGGTGAAGCTGCCCTCATTGCAAAAAAATCATTGCAGGAAAAATTTTGGAATCTACCTGGAGAAAGAGATCTTCGAAAACATACTACCGAAATTTACCTGGATCCCTTACCAGCCGGGCAATACCTGCTAATAACAGCAACACAAAAGGAACTCGATGACAATGCAGCTACCATCAGTTTAACGCCGTTTCAGGTGTCTTCCATTGCCACAGTTCAGCAAGGCAATCATTGGATAGCATTGCATCGAACTACCGGGAAGCCGTTACCCAAAGTCGCATTCCAATTTTATTCGAGTTACTCATCTTCTGATGGAACAGGTTTCAGAAAAATCAATAACGCTAAAGGTATCAGTGATTCATTGGGACAATTTTATTTCAACTACACCAGTGAATATGCCAATGGACTTTCTATCAAACATCAACAGGAAGAGTTGTTGTTATTGGGAAAGATTTTTTCGGGAAAAGATGAAACAAATAGAATCAAAAATATTCGGGAAGGCAAAAAAGAAAGCAGGGTGCAAATTTTTACTGACAGGAAAATATTCAGACCCGGACAAACAGTTTTCTGGAAAGCAATTGGTTCGGCAAAGGATTCTCTGTCAGCTGCACCAGCCTTGCTGCCGGAGGGAACCAAACTCAAGTTCTATTTGAAAGATGCACAAGGTAATATCATTGACTCCGTCGATAAGATCCTGAACAGTTTTGGCTCCTGTCATGGTAATTTCGTACTCCCCAAAGACAGACTTACTGGTAACTTTTCAATCGTTTCTTCTGCATCACGCTATCAGCAAGCGACCATTCTTGTAGAAGAGTACAAAAGACCCCGATTTACAGTTGCATGGGAGGATCCCAAGCAGGGTTATTCTTTATTGGATAGCATTGAAATAATGGGATTTACCCGAAGTTTTGCCGGCAACATCTTACAAAATGCCAAAGTAAAATATACTATCAACCGTTCCCTGAGGTATGAGATGAGGGGTTCTCGCATGGGCTCCCTCGAAATTGGCTCGGGCATTACACAAACAGATCAAGAAGGCAGGTTCCGATTAAAATTTTCACCACTGCCTCATGAAGAAAAAGTTAAAGATTATCTT
>DAIMYK010000356.1:0-2183 GCA_036734525.1 Sediminibacterium sp.
GTTCCATTGAGCTTCGCTGATTCCTTTTGCGGCAGCGTGTTCTTTGGTAGCATAGCCCCATTTGAGTTTAGCAGCCATTTTACCCAGGTTCGTTTTCATGGCAACTAGGAAGCCGCCACGGGCAGCAATAGAAACCGGATTGAAGCGAACAACCGCTTTGCCGACTTCTTTTAAGCCTTTACCAACTTTCTTAACGGCATTCTTGATACCCTTAAAAAATCCTTTCTTACCTGGGCCGTTAAGTGCGTACTCATCATGATCGAATACATCATCACCCAAACCGGAAAATCCGTTTCGGAAGTTGAGTTGTTCCTCATTCTTTTCTAATACTGCCAAGGCCTCATCTCGCTTATCTGTGTAGAAATACTGAATGGCGTAATCAAGCATTTTGATAAGTGCCTGCGGATCGTCAATGGAGCTAACCATTTTAGGATTTTCAGCAATGCTTTTACGGGTAGCTACCAAGTGACGGTAGATACTGTCCAGGTCTTGTTTTGCAGTAGTGGCTCCTAAATCAGAGCCTGATAAACCTGCACCCATTACTACGGTGTCCAGGTCGCTATTTAAGCCGCTGAGCACAGCGACATTGATTCCATTTAAACTCATGGTATAGTCCATTTTATCTGTGAAAGGTTTCTCGTATCCGTAGGGAGAGACTACCGCATCTATATTGATATAACCGCCACGCTGATCCGGAACAATCACATACACATGCTGCCAGTGATCAGCAGAATAGCGAGTGATCCGGAAGCCGTGAGGGATTTTTAGATTGGTTAAAATACTGCTGATGAAAATGCTCATGCAGTCGCAATCCACACCCGTTCTGCGCTCTGCCCAGGAGCGAGCAGGTCTGCGGAGTTGCTCCAGTCCACGTTTGTCAAGGTTGTACTGAATGTGATTGTAAACGAAGTCATAGATAGACTTGCAGGTTTCCTCAATCGTGTTTCGTCTGAGGACTGGAGCAATGCGAGCTGTATCAGTGATGTACTTGTGTACCACTTTTTCCATGAGCTCCACCGTATCGCTTACTTCACCGTCTTTGATGATGATGCGATCTCTTTCATCCGGCTTAGGAAAGTAACGGTCATATTGTTTACCGTCACGAATCCGTCTTTGTCCGGAAGTGATTTCAAAATCGGGCGATATGGTACGAGCCAGCTGCATCACAATACTTTCTGTGGCGTTGATTGATAAAAGATGCCGTTGGCGTAAGTAGAGAAAGTCATCTCGACAGGAATGCCGAGAATCTGCCCAATATCGTTGGTGCTTCCTGGTTTGAAAGCAGCGATGAGCTGAGGGATTTTCTTCAGGATACCGGTTACAAAAGTTCCAATGGTTGTCCAGCCAATCACCAGCTCAATCGTGTCAATTTGTGACACATTTAGCGGTTCTATGGTAATGGTTTTATTCTCCGAGTTTGACTGCGAAAGAAGTTTGCCGTTGGTGGACAGTGTTACAACAGGCTTCGTGATTTTCACTGAATCTTTCGTAGGGTTGTTGATGGCAACCTCAGTACGAAACGAAATACCTTGAAGGGTAACTTTATGGATTCGGGGATTGACCAAATTGGTAGAAATGGAATCGCCCACATTTTTCATGCGGAGCAATTTGATAAGCCCATAGGCTCCCAAACCAATTAGTCCTATGCCCAAAACCTTATTCATCTGTCTTTGAATTTTGGTTTTGGTTAACCCTTGAATTGATGCGTTCTGAAATTTTATCGAGTGCTTTTTTAACGATGTAACCAATACCGGCAGAAGCCGCAGCATAGATCATTACATTGGCCAGTGAGCCAAATGTTATGGCCATCATTACCGGCTTTACGGAAATTGCTTTTACCACGCCTCCAATCATTCCTGAGACTGTTGTAAATGCGCCGGTATCGTGTGGTTGATTCATAAATCTTGCCTTTTGACATGACAAGATTCTGGAGAAGTATTGAGAGTGATTTTACAGCTGTTTACTTCCGATTGTATTTGTAATTATTTATTGCTAAAAGTGGATAATTTTCTCGATTTTTCATATTTTTGAGAACCTCAAATTTAATTGCTATGTCAGAAAACAATTTCGAAACTTTCTCATTCGGTGGTGAATCCCCTGAAAACTATGAACAAAACTGCCTTTGCGTTTTGGTTCTTGATGTGTCCGGTTCAATGTCCGGAAATAGAATAGATCAACTGAAT
>DAIMYK010000357.1:0-2181 GCA_036734525.1 Sediminibacterium sp.
GCGCGCTGGGCACGTGCCTGTGCCTTACTTAATATGTCGCTAATGGATGCAGCCATTGTTTGCTGGGATGCGAAGTACACTTATTACAATCCCCGCCCTTCGCAAATGGATAATTCCATCAAGACCCTGACTGGTCTTCCCAACTTTCCTTCCTATACTTCAGGGCACAGTACTTTCAGTGGTGCTGCAGCTGAAATTCTTGGATACCTGGTTCCTTCCCGCAAACAAGCTTTCAATGAAATGGCAGCGGAAGCCTCATTGTCCAGACTCTATGGAGCCATTCACTATAGAAGTGATTGCACTGCAGGATTGGCAAGCGGAAGAAAGGTGGGTGAATTTGCCGTGAAGCGAGCGATGGCTGACGGTGCCGGTAATTAAACAACGTACGCATGAGATTGATCAACCTGCAGTTTCCCGCTGCAGGTTTTTTTATTTCTGCATCCAAAATTTAATTAGTGATCGCGTAAGAAAACTGCTCCTTTGATCAGCCAGGAAATACCGAAGGCAGTAAGAGCAACTGTTTCGCCTGCTAAGACCAGGTGGTGCCAGTTGCTCATCCATTGCCAGGTGGGAATCCATTGATATTCCGCTGCAGCCAAAACAAGCAAACAAAAAAGAATGAGTGAACCACAACAACGATAGATGCGGTTGCGCCAGATTTTTTGAGGTGTCGGAGGGATGCTGCGATGGGTTCGGGTGAACAGGAACAGACAAAAAAATGCCAGCAACACAAACAGAACTATGGCAGCTGCATAGTGCAGATGAACCAGCATAATGGATGCCTTGATTTGAATGGGACTGCAGGAAGGACAATGTTGACAATAATTATTCGTGGGAACAAATGCCACAATGCAAGAACAGCTTCCGGCAGCTCTTGCTATCTTCCTATCCAGTGGTTGCGGGCCGGAATAGAAAAACAGAAACAGTGCCATGGCAATCAGTGTTCCTGTGAAATAGGTACCCATGATGGTAAAATAAAAATGACTGATGCTGGGCGGTATGGGACAATCGGGAGATAGGAAAGTAAAGCCGCCAATCAATGCCGGTGCCAGTGTGATACCTGTCCATCCGATGGCACGCCGAAGTTGCAGGTAAGAAACCAGGATGGACTGAATGGATGTTTGTTGGGAGGGATGCAAAGAAATCAGTTGATATTGGGTCCCATGGGGGATTAAAAAATAGAGCGAATCAATACCCGAAAGGCGGCACGTGTTGCTCTTCTTATGGCGGCGATGGATGTGATGGCCAGTGCGTTCATTTCGGATTGGAGGAGTAATTCTTCTTCGAGGAGACGGAGATACAGAAAGTTTTTTTCCAGATCACCGGTATGATACAGTTCATGCATTTTTGAAAGTCTTTCATAGCGCTGTTGCAAAAATCCTGCAGTAGCATTTTTCATTTTGGGCCAGTCTTTTTCCAGATGTTGTTGCATTGCCTCTAACATATCGTTGATGGTAATATCCCAGTTCATGGTTGGAAGATTGTTTAATTATTTTTCAGTGCCTGTTCCGCAATCATTAGTGGCTTCCAGGCGCTGCGCAGATAGGTTTGATAGATCAGCAGTTCGGCATTTGAGGGTTGGCTGGGGTGTAATCGATGTTCTTCCCGGTAGCGATGAAAAAGAGTATCGATGTTTGCCAGGATGGGAAGGAATCGGCTATTGAAGGGTCGCGCCTCATATTGAAGTGACAGGATGCGGATGGATTTTTCAATGGTGGCATAGCGGCGGCTGTATTGTTCGTATTTGCGTTGAGCGGGTTGGGCAAGGCGTAGGTCGATGTAGAGTTTATCTGTTTTTCCTGCGGCTGTGATAATTTGTTGATATAATTCCGGGTCATAGGCCGGAAGCCGGGTATGGCGGCATTGGGTGTTGCTCAAAAGAAGGAGTAGCAGTAGGAGACGAAGCATGTTGAAAATAGATAGGTCTCCGAAGGTAGAGAGGTTGGGCTAGAGGGGGTATCCGTGAAATAACGGTATTTTAAAAAATACGGTGATTTAACGGGTGGGTGTTTCCGTGAAATGACGGTGTTGTAGGTGAGAAGGTTGGAAAAAAGTCTTTGGTTTTTGGCGGTTGGTCATTGGCTCGATTATCGCAACGGGAATGAATATCCAACCAAAGACTAAAGACCATGAGCTAAAGACCGGAATAGTCTTTGGTCTTTCCTCCTCCGAAAAGTCTCT
>DAIMYK010000358.1:0-2173 GCA_036734525.1 Sediminibacterium sp.
CGTTGGAGGAGTGTCACCGGATAATGCAACAATTTTCCTGCAGCAGCCGAATGTTAAGTTCAACGGAAAATTAATCAGCAACAGCACCGAAACCAAATACCAGGATGATGCAGGCATCTGCCTTTTCGATGCCGATGGAGATGGAGACCTTGATGTGTACATAGCATCGGGTGGGGGAGAAAATGAACCGCAATCCAACGCCTATCTAGATCATTTCTATTAAAATGATGGTAAAGGCAACTTCACCGAAGAAACCAACACTATACCGGATAATCGGGCCACCAAGAGTTGTGTCAAAGCTGCAGACTTTGATAATGATGGTGACCTCGATCTTTTTATTGGCGGCAGATTCATTCCCGGAAGATATCCTGTACCGACCAGTAGTTTTTTATTGAGGAATGACAGCCAAAATGGAAAAATAAAGTTCACTGATGTGACTGCCCAATTGGCACCTGAATTGCAGCAAATAGGGATGGTAACAGATGCTATTTGGTCGGATGCAGACAATGATGGCACACAAGAATTATTGATCGCTATTGAATGGGGAGGAATACAAGTCTTAAAGAAAAATGGAGCCACCTGGAACCTTCAGAAAACAGCCTTACAAAACGAAACCGGCTGGTGGAATAGCATAACTGCCGCAGATGTAGACAATGATGGTGACATGGACTACATAGCAGGAAATTATGGTCAAAATGGATATATAAAAGCCAGCAACCAATATCCTGCCAGGATCTATGCGAAAGATTTTGATAACAATACCAGCTTTGATGCCATAGTAAGTCACTACCAATTGAATAACCTTAGCAATAAATCTGAAATCAAAGAATTTCCTGTAGCCGGAAGAGATGACTTCATCAAAGAGATGACCATCATGAAGGAAAGATTTACCAATTATAGCATCTATGCCAAAACTTCGATGCAGGAAATATTTCCCAAGGAATTTTTTACGGATGCCTTACAATTGAATGCAGTGAATTTTAATAGCAGCTGGATTGAAAACAAAGGCGGACTTCAATTTGAAGTTCATGCATTACCGGCTGAAGCTCAACTGGCACCTGTTTATGGAATCATTGCCAGAGATATAGATGAAGATGGCTATCTCGATCTTTTACTGAATGGAAATGAATTTTCTATGGCACCTTCCCTTGGAAGAAATGACGCACTCAATGGAGTGGTGCTGATGGGAAAAGGCAAATCTTTCATAGCATTACCTCCGGGTAAATCTGGCTTTTATGTTGGAGGAAACGGGAAAGGATTGGTGGAATTGATGCTCAACGGAAGCTATGCAGTCTCTGCCGCACAAAACTTTGGGCCACTCAAAACATTTCAACTCAAACAAGTTTCACGTGCAATAGCATTGGAGCCCCAAGATCGTGTTGTATCCATTCAACTTGCCAATGGTCAAACAAGAAAACAGGAAGTTTATTGGGGCTCAGGCTTTTTATCGCAATCACCCAATATGATACTGCTGAATAAATCTATCACAGCTGTTGAAATTTTGAATAAGAAGGGGGAAAAAAGAATATCGAAAAGAAAAAAATTCTTGCCACCTGCTTCATAGTACTCATTGGTTTTTCCTCCTGCAGGCAACCGAAGAATGAAATTTATCTTCCCGGTGCAGAATTACAGCATTTTTGTAACCAGGCACTGACGGATGTAATTGTTTATGACATTATTTCTCCACCCGTTGCCAGCAGAATGTATGCCTATAGCAATCTTGCTTATTATGAGGGACTGCGCAATGAACAAGATACTTTACCATCGCTGTTAACACAATTCCATGGATTCGATAGCTTACCGGTTCATGTCGATTCGTACAAGGCCAATCACCGTTTAACTGCTGCATTAGCATTTCTGAAAGTAGCAAAGGCGTTGGCTTTTTCTAAAGACAGTTTTGTGGCAGTTGAAAGCAAAATTCAAAATGCCTTTGACACCCTCTCTACTGCCAGCTTACAATTAGCAGAAAAAAGAGCCCAGCAAATCGCTGCTGCTGTTCTGAAACGTGCTTCGACAGACCGGTACAAACTAACCAGGGGCATGCCCAAGTACAGTGTATTTGGTGAAAAGGGCAAATGGGTACAAACCCAACCGGAAAATGCAGATGCCACAGAACCCCATTGGCGACTGATCAAAACTCTATTGCTTGCTACTGCATCACAGTTCAGACCAC
>DAIMYK010000359.1:0-2171 GCA_036734525.1 Sediminibacterium sp.
ATACAACCAGACAAGTGTATGACATTTATCTTCCTGCCAACAGAGATACATCTACACCTGTAGTTTTGATGATACATGGTGGCGGATGGCAGACCGGCAGTAAAGCAGATTTAGAGGGCTACGTAAATATTATGCGGGCAAAGTGGAAAAATGTTGCTATCGTCAATATGAATTATCGATACGCAAGCTTTCCTAAACAAATTCATCATTCTCAGATGATGGAAGACATACAGCGGGTATATAATGATGTTCAGGCAAAATTGAACACATATAAAATATCTTCCAAGATGGCAATTACAGGAGCTAGTGCCGGCTCTCAACTTGCCATGATTTATGCGTATAAATACAACAATAAAATAAAATGTGTAGGTAACATCTTTGGTCCCAGTATCATCAGCGATTGGAACTGGTACAATAGTACCAACATTATTCAGGGAATTTATACAGGTGATGTTTTGTCGGAATACGTGGGTAAAACCTGGGATACCACTGCCTACAAGGCGGTGAGTCCCTACTGGAATGTGAATAGCAGTACTCAGCCCACCATTAGTTTTCACGGCAATCTAGATCCGGTAGTTCCTGTTTATCACAGTCAATGGTTACATGGAAAACTTCGTAGTTTGGGTGTCCCTTCTGAATATCACGAATACATTGCATTTCATAGTTTTGATAACACTCAATCTGATGATGTGCTATCCAAGATGATTGCGTTTTTCAAAATACATCTGAAGTAAACTGCCTTTGGCGGGCGAACGACTTCGCGGCTGGATGGTATCTGATTATTACAACTTCAATCCTACTGTCAGGAAAAAGTTTCTGGGCTCGGCGGGCATGAGTCCCGGACCCGGATAGCCACCGGAGCGGCGGGTGAAATATTTTTCGTTCAACAAGTTATTGATCCCTGTACGGATAAAAAAAGATGAATTCACATCATAATTGCCGCTTAGGTCTATCAGGTGATAAGCAGGTATTATTCCATTGATACCGGTTGCTACAATAGAATTGGTATTATTGGCATCACTGTATGCAGATGAAACATAGCTGTGTTGTATCGTAGCCTTCCACTTTGCTCTGCTGTAGGTAACGCCACTCCGCAGAATTTGGCGTGGAGCATTTTCTACCTGTTTGTTCTTGAAATCTGTTGTGACCAGGTTGTTTCCTTGTCGGCTGATAATACGTAGGTTATCATACCGGGCATCTGTGAAAGCCAGTGAAGTAAACAGGGTAAGATTACCATAGCGTTTGTCGGCTTGCAGGGCTTTCAACAAGCTAAGTTCAACTAATATTTCAGCACCTTTGCTCGAACTATTGCCCACATTGGTGCGCAGGTTGTAAAAGCTTCCATCCAATCGCTGCTGTGCAATCAGTCCTACCCGATTGTTGTATTGCAGCCAAAATCCACTAATATCAAAGAACAAGAAATCTTTGAAACGACCCCGGTAACCCAGATCTATATTGTATCCACGAGCGTCACGCAGGTTTTGATCAATTTCATCGGTAATGGGATTGGCAGTTAGATCGCTGAACAGTACCGGACGATAGGCCTGGGAGAAGTTCGCGTATATTTCAGTATTGCCAATGTGGTATTCTGCTCCGATACCCGGTAAAATGAATCGGCGCGTTTTATTTTGGTTGGAAACTTTTTGTTCTACTGTTCCAACAAGGTTCACTCTCCCATCAGCGGTATTGCGGATGTTTTCTATGCGGAAGCCGGGTATGATTAAAAGTTTTTTTCCAATTCTGAAAACATTTTCCGCGAAGAACGAAGTGTTAACGGTAAGAAAATCAAGATCAGTCGGGTAGGGAGCTTCTGTTCTCAAATTAAAATCAAACCCTGTATCTCCTCTTCCATTCTGGAAGCGATAAGTATTCCCACGATAGATGCGGAATCCGGTCGAAAAGCTATGTGTTGCCTTACCAATTGTATAACTGTGAAGAAAACGGGCTTCAATTCCCTGATTGCGGTACTGATCGATGTCTACTCTCCTGTTAGCGTATTGAAGCGTTGTTGCCTGGATTGTATCACCAATCGTTGGGGGAGCCATGAAACCGATGCTATTCCGATCGCCGCCCATTACGAATGCCTTTACATTAAGTCGGGTTTGTTCACTAAATGTATAATCCAGATTCAGGGCTGCCATATTCCATTGAACATCAAACCAGTTCCGGCG
>DAIMYK010000360.1:0-2162 GCA_036734525.1 Sediminibacterium sp.
ATCCGCAATTCCTATACTTTTCTTTTTCTGGTTAGTTTCTTGCACCAAATCTTCTGATAACCCTCCCGTTACTAGCACCCCCTACTTACCTCCTATTACCGGAACAACCTGGGAAACAGTATCTCCCAGCTCACTTAACTGGAAGGCCACGGCTTTGCAAGACCTGAAAACTTATCTGCAACAAAAAGGTACCAAGGCATTTATCATCCTGGTTAATGGCAGAATTGTAGTGGAAGAATACATGAATGGCCACACAGCTTCCGCCACCTGGCCCTGGAACAGTGCAGGAAAGACACTAACCACCGCCACCATTGGAATAGCCCAGCAACAAGGACTTCTAAACATACAAACTCGGGTATCCCAGTATCTCGGTAACGGTTGGACCACCGCACCTACCGAAAAAGAAAACCAGATAACCCTTCGGCACCTGCTCACCATGTCTTCCGGTCTCAATGACGCCAGTGAATTGGTTACCCCCAATAACCTGAGTTATTTGGCCGACGCCGGCACCCGCTGGTCTTACCACAATGTTTTTCAAAAACTGATGGATGTGGTCACAGTAAGCTCCGGGCAGGATTTTAGAACGTATTTTGCCAATCAGCTGAGAAACAAAATTGGCATGGAGGGTGAATGGAATTACGGTCCGATCTTTAAAATTTATCACAGCAACGCCCGCAGTATGGCCCGTTTCGGACTCCTGGCCATGAACCAGGGTGCATGGAACGGGGAAACCATTGTCAATAGCAATTATTTCCGTGAAAGTACCACCTCCTCCCAAACTATCAACCCATCTTATGGCTACCTCTGGTGGATCAATGGACAGAGTAAGGTGATGTTACCCGGAAGCCAAACAGTTTTTCCGGGCCCACTGCTACCCAATGCACCTGTTGAAATGGTGGCAGCACTTGGGAAGGACGATCAAAAGATTTATGTTGTACCCTCCAAAAAAATGGTAATCATCAGGATGGGTGAAGCTGCGGATGCTACTTTTAGTCTAGCACTCTCAGGCTTTGATAATATTCTTTGGGAAAAAATCAATGCCATGCTCCCTTAGCACTCAGTTTCCCTTCCACCCCCAATATTTTCCGGTCTTCACATTTTCAGTACAGTAGATTTATTTATTAAGCTTAATTTTAAGAGGGAAGAACCAATACCCATTTCCTCTTATGAATGAACATACAAATCCCATCCTGCAAATAAGCAACCTGTCTTTCTCCTTTTATAAGGGGCAACCGGTTTTGGATAATATCAACATCACGGTTCCCGCCGGAAGTATCTACGGCTTTTTGGGACCCAATGGTGCAGGTAAGACAACAACCATGCGCCTGCTGACAGGCTTACTTCCCCAGCAGGGTGACCATATTCGGTTTTTCAACCAATCCTTGTCCACCCAAATGCCGAATTTGTTTCACCGGGTAGGTTGCTTAATTGAAACTCCCTCCATTTACCTTCATCTCAGTGGTCTCGATAATCTACGACTGGTAGCCAGAATGCAGGGTATTGACGAGAAGAAAGCAGCACCTGCCCTTAATACGGTCGGACTCCAAAAAGCAGCGCACCGCAAAGCAGGACAATACTCTCTCGGTATGAAACAACGCCTGGCCATCGCCATTGCACTGCTCAATGAACCCCAACTACTGATGCTGGATGAACCGGTAAACGGTTTGGATCCCAATGGAATGGTGGAAATGCGGGAGTTGATGAAAGAATTGAACCGGGAAAAAGGCATCACCATTTTTATTTCCAGTCACCTGCTGCATGAGGTCGAGAAAATGTGTACCCATATAGGAATCATTCATAAAGGGAAAATGCGCTTCGAAGGAAAAATTCATGAATTGTCGCATGCCAACGGCAGCGGTCCACAAATCATTGTCACAGTTACAAACGCTGAAAATTGGCTTCCAGTTTTATCTGAACACTTTCCTGCCGGAACTGTGATTGCCTCTGATAAAATCTCCATTGCCATACAAAGTCGGGAGGATGCCATACAGATCAACCGGATACTCGTGCAAGCAGGTGCGCCTGTTGCTGAATTGAAAATACAGGATAACCTGGAGGAATGGTTCATGCAAATCACCCAAAACAAATCGAATGATGAATAAACTACTATATGGAGTAAAAGCAGCCTGGCGCGCTGAATTTTTGAAACTCAAGGGAAGCAG
>DAIMYK010000361.1:0-2155 GCA_036734525.1 Sediminibacterium sp.
GAATGCTTTTCAGGAGTTGAAGGGCTGCCCTCCAGGGACCCAGGGTATGAGAACTGGAAGGGCCTATTCCGATCTTGAAGATGTCGAAAACGGAGATAGATTCTCTTATGGCTGGTATCGGATCGTGCATGGATGAACTTATGAACTTGCTATGTTAATTACTAACACGCTAAACTAATACATGTTAGGATAGTTTTTACGAACTTAGCTTTGTTTAACTCAATTTTTATTGCTTCTTCTTATCTAATCTCATGCATTTATCATCTTTATTGAACAGGTTCAACGAACCGGAAACCTTGAAAATGGCCAAGCTCGGCCGTGAACTTAGAGCGAAGGGTATTGATGTGATAGACCTAAGTCTGGGTGAACCCGATTTTGATACGCCGCAACATGTAAAAGAGGCTGCCATTCAGGCAATCCGTGATAACTGGAGTCATTATACCCCTGTGGCAGGCTTTGCCGATTTGCGGGAAGCAGTTTGTACCAAGTTGAAAAGGGATAACAATCTTACGTATGTACCAGAAAATATCATTACATCAACAGGTGCCAAACAAAGTTTGGCCAATGCGATTTTGGCTTTGGTAGATGAAGGTGATGAAGTAATCATCCCCACACCCTTTTGGGTTACCTACTCCGAATTGGTAAAGATCGCGCGGGGAAAAGTGGTTGCGGTAAGAACCAAGGTGGAAGACAATTTTAAGATTACCCCTGCACAACTGGAGGCAGCGATCACACCTGCCACCCGTGTGTTTATGTTTTCATCTCCCTGTAATCCATCAGGCGCTGTTTACAGCATGCAGGAGTTGGAGGGATTGGCTGAAGTATTCAGACGCTATCCCAACATAATCATCTTATCGGATGAGATTTATGAATACATCAATTTTGTTGGTAAACATGCCAGCATTGCCTCATTTGATGACCTAAAAGAAAGAGTGGTATTGATCAATGGATTGAGTAAGGGATTTGCCATGACCGGTTGGCGACTTGGCTATATTGCAGCATCCACATCGATTGCAAAAGCCTGCGAAAAAATACAGGGTCAATTTACCAGCGGTACCTGCTCCATTACACAGAAAGCAGCGGTAGCAGCACTTACCGGCGATCTGACCCCATCGATGGAAATGACAACTGCCTTTACACAAAGAAGAGCCAGAACCCTGGAATGGATACAGCAGATACCCGGCTTCAAATGTTTTGAACCCGAGGGAGCTTTCTATGTTTTTCCTGATGTAAGTGCTTACTATGGTAAAAAAGCTGGTGATGATATCATTCAGGGTGCAGGCGATCTGAGCATGTACCTTCTCAATACAGCACATGTTTCATCTGTAATGGGAGACGCTTTCGGTGAGCCCAACTGTGTTCGCTTTTCTTTTGCCAACAATATGGAAAATATTGACAAGGCATGGACCCGGATACAGCATGCACTGGCTGCACTTTCCTGATTTTGTCATCCATACTGCCGGCTGCAGTAAAATATTTTCGCATGATGGATCAGGGCAAACTTCTCATGTTCCGGAATCGGCTGGAAAAAATGTACCGGCACCGCAGTCGACAGGCAAGAAGAATGGGTGTCAGTTGTTATCGGGTATATGATCACGATCTGCCTGAGTTCCCATTTTGCATAGAATTTTATGGCGAACATTTGTATGTGGCGGAATACCAGCGACACCATGGCATGGATGAGGAACAACACCAATTATGGCTCAAGGAGAGCATGGATTGTATTGCAGAAGTATTGGGTGTTGCACATGAACAGATTTTTCTTAGTGAATGAAAAAAAATGTCACACCGCGACAGCCAATACGAAAAGCTGGATAGCAGGGAACATATTTTCACAGTAGAGGAAAACGGTTTACAATTTCGTGTGAACCTGACAGATTATCTTGATACCGGACTTTTTCTGGACCATCGGCTTACCCGTCAGAGAGTGCGGGAAGAAGCGGCGGGAAAGGAAGTACTGAATCTTTTCTGCTATACAGGCTCATTCAGTGTTTATGCTGCTGCCGGTGGAGCTGCGAGGGTAACTTCTGTCGATCTTTCGAATACATATTTACAATGGGCAGGAGAAAATCTGCGCCTCAATGGATTTTCCGATAAAGAAAAATTTTCCCTGGTGCAGGCAGACGTGAAGGCCTGGCTAAAAACTCTAAGACCG
>DAIMYK010000362.1:0-2134 GCA_036734525.1 Sediminibacterium sp.
ATAAAGTGGATACCAAACATTTCAAATGCCTCTCTTTCGTGAAATTCTGCGGTATGCCAGATATCACAAACCGTATCTATTGCCGGCTTTTCTCTGTCCAGTTGCACTTTAACTACAATGGTTTCGTCAGTTCGGGAACTTCGCAGGTGGTATACCATGCTGAGGTGTGTCTTCCACTCAACTGCCGTTATACAAAAAAGGAAATCAAGAGCAGGAGGTCCTTTGCGTATTTGACTTGCAATATGTTTCCACTTTTCTACCGGCACCTGAACAACAAGCCATTCGCCCGTATCATCCGATGTAGCAGCTGGTTCTATGCCCAATATCCAGGATGTCATTTCCTCTTTTGTCATTCGGTTATGGAAGTTGGGTAGATGAATTTCTGATCTGTTCGCGGGTTTGACCGCTTTTGATTTTTTCCTGCAGGGTCAGAAGTGCATGCAAGAGAGCTTCCGGTCGAGGGGGGCAGCCGGGTATATAAACATCGACCGGAATAACATGGTCTGCCCCTTTTACAACTGAATAGGTGTAATAAAAGAAGGGACCACCACTTATGGCACAGGCACCCATGGCAATAACGTATTTCGGATCGGCCATCTGGTCATACAATCTTTTCAAGACCGGTGCCATTTTATTTACGATGGTACCAGCTATGATGATTACGTCTGCCTGGCGAGGTGTGGCGCGTGCTACTTCGAAACCAAAACGGGCGAAGTCATATTTGGCAGCAGCTGTAGACATCATTTCTATGCCGCAGCAACTGGTTGCAAATGTCAATGGCCACAAGGAATTAGATCTTGCCCAATTAATGAGGTCCTGAAATCCTGCAGCTACTACTCCCCCACCCGGCATGTCGATCACCTGACCGGGAAAAGTACTTTTCAAATCTTTTACAGGTTGATTTACTTCCATTGCAGTGCACCTTTTTTATGGGCGTATAAAAATCCAATGAACAATATGAAAATAAAAATGCCGGCTTCGAGCAATGCTGCAGTACCCAGTTCTTTTACCACAACTGCCCAGGGAAAAAGAAATACCAATTCAACATCGAAAATCAGGAACAACAAGGCAAACAAGTAATATCCAACGGCAAATTGCTGCCAGGGCGATGTGTCAGTTGGAATTCCGCACTCATAGGGTTCACCCTTTTGAGGGTTGGGAGTCCCCTTTACCAAAAACTTCCCCACCAATATTCCGCCGGCAGAAAAAACCACGGCAGCGAGGAGAAGTGTAAGCATTGAAACCGGACCCATACAATCAGATTTTCTTTGATGGTAAATTAATCATTAAAAATCAGGTTTTGAAAAGTTATCAACCAATGAATGTCAATAACTTTTTTATGGACAACATTTACTTTAGTTTTTACTTCTTTCCTTAGCTCGCTTCAGTAGTTCTTCGCGGGTGATGGTGATCATTTTCCCCACCTGTTGTTTTCCCCGGTAAGTGACCACACGCATCATGCTGCATTCCTCCGGTGGAAAGAGAGGACCACCCTGGTAGGCGGGATAAAAATAATCGGGGAAAGTATTGTCAAAGGAATAATACAACTGCAAGCCATTGACTTCTGTACTCAGTTCGACCTGCAATCGACCTTCTTTGGAAATCCGGCTATCAATGATGGCATCGTTGTGACAGGTGGCATACTTTTTTTCAGCGATATCATATCTAACCAGGTGATGATTCAGCTTGTTGCTGAAATTGTCCCAGTTTTTTTTCTCTGCAGGAGACCAGAATGTTTCAGCCAATGAAAATGCCCTTGGCCAAACCATGTATTGCAGGTATCGGTAATTGTAAATCTGTTCTGTCCAGACATTTCCCTGGCCTCCCTTGATCCATTGGGGGTCAATTCCGGGCGGCAGAGGTTCAAATTCGTAGGTCTTCTTCAGTCGTAGGGTTGCATATACTTCAGGCTCAGTCGCAGGATCACCCTGCATATAATCCAGGTAAGCGAAAGTCGTTGGTGTCATGACTACTTCGTGTTTTTCCCGGGCTGCTTCAATGCCTCCCTTCATTCCCTGCCAGCTCATCACGGCTGCACCGGGAGCCAATCCGCCATGCAAAATCTCATCCCAGCCAATCATTTTTTTGCCCAGTGAACTCACGATTTTTTCCAATCTTTTTTCAAAATAACTCT
>DAIMYK010000363.1:0-2134 GCA_036734525.1 Sediminibacterium sp.
AGCATCTTGTGCAAGTTCATTGCATTATAAGGGTGAGCCCAGGTTAAAATGTATTCGGGTGACCGGTGCCTCCAGCTTCTCCAGAAAATCCTGATTCTTTATAATCAGCAGGTGAGTGGAAGAATTTTATCACTCACATTCCATATCTATTGAACAGTAAAATCTCCGATTTGCGGAGATTTTTTTATTGTTTTTTTCCAAACCATTTTTGCGCAGAAGGTCTTCTGTGCGGACAGCCCGGCCAGCAGCAGGGTTGTCGCTCCCCCTGTTGGAGTTGTTCCTTCATTTGTTGTATGTGTGCTACCCGGGTGGCTTCTTTCTTCACAATAGTGATCCAGCAAATCCATTCATTGCGTTGAATAGGGGTGAGTGAGTTCCAGCGGGAGAGTAGTTCGGCATCTTCCTTCAATACCTTTTCAATGTCGGGGGTCAATTCGTGCAAGATGCCCGGCGAAGGCACCAAGATTGAACGGCTAGTTTTCTTTGGGGTAATGGACATGATGGCTTAAAAATACTTAGATCTTTTGATATGTCATGCTCTACTCATTACTTGTTTTTTTTAAATTGTAAAATCAATCTGTTATTAATTATCATATGTATAGATAAGTGTAAATAGATTTCTTTTTAGGTATATTCTCTCTTTTAGTTCAAGCTGCTATTGGGTCTATTTGGTAAAAAATGGATAACCTACTTATCGAACATGTACGGGAAATGCTTGTTTCGTCTGTCTGGGAATTGATCCCTTCACAAAACAGCATCTGTTTCCCAATTGTATCCAGGCTTTATCTAAAAATGAAAATCGGACTACTTTTTTCCGGGATAATTGTCGACAAGTCCTTAATCATAGACGGACACCATCGATATATAGCTTCAAAGATGGTCAATTTTCCTATTGAAATATGTCCCGGTATTCGGACTTCCGGTCATCAAATTTTTAGCTGGAGAGATGTCCGTGTAGTAGAAGAAGATTGGGATACACCTGAGAAAATTAAACTTCTTAACCAGCAAGATGCATTTTATAATGGATATTCAGTAGAACAACTGAGCGATATTTTAAAGTAAAGGGCATAACTTTATACTATGCTCCTTCTCCTTGACATAGATGGTGTGATGGTTCCCGCAAGGGCATGGCAACAACCTGCACTTCTCTCTGATGGTTTCCCGGCTTTTAGTTCTCAGGCTGTAAGTGTCTTACAAGAGTTGATTAAACCTTCCACGCGAATACTCCTCACCAGTTCACACCGGTCTCGTTGGAATGTTGAGCAATGGAAAGATATTTTCTTACGACGAGATATAAGAATAAATGAGTTGGAATTGATGGATACATATCCGACATTTTCCAGCCGTAAGGATGAAATTGTACATTGGTTGACGCAACACACTCCCCCTGATGATTTTATCATTATCGATGATGACAGTTCTTTGCATGACCTGCCTGCTCATTTGAAAGCACATTTTGTTCATACGACTCCATTGATTGGACTTACCACACAACACTTGCATATTATCCGGCAAATAGGTGAACAACATTTTAGCCTTGGTTAATTAGCTTTTTGAATGCAAGAGATCCATCGATTCCTTTAAAACTTGGTGGCTAAATAAATTTTCCGTAATTTTGCACTCCTACATCGCGAGGTAGAGCAGCGGTAGCTCGTCGGGCTCATAACCCGAAGGTCGGAGGTTCGATCCCTTCCCTCGCAACCAAACTAAGGCCCTTTGGGCCTTTTTTTTACTGTATGAAGTCCGGTTTCGTCAACATCTTCGGTCAGCCCAATGCGGGAAAAAGCACCCTGCTCAATGCCCTGGTAGGGGAGAAGATGGCTATTGTTTCCCCTCGGGTACAAACTACCCGCCATCGAATCAAGGTATTCTTGAATGATCCCGGTAATTACCAAATCGTTCTTTCCGACACCCCCGGCATCATTGAACCCAAATACAAGCTCCACGAAACCATGATGCAGGCTGTGCAATCCGCTCTCGAAGATGCAGACCTGGCTCTGCTGCTGGTCGATTGCACCGGGGACTTACAACAGACAGATGAGATCTTTTCCCGCCTGCGGCTGAAAGTGCCTGCCATCGTTGTACTTAATAAAATAGATGCGGTGGGAAAAGAAAAAATCGAGTCTGCCACTCA
>DAIMYK010000364.1:0-2133 GCA_036734525.1 Sediminibacterium sp.
AATCCGATGGCTATGTATAGGTAAAAAAGTGCCTTGGCCTGATCGAAGCCCTCTATACCCATTTCCTATCCGAACTTATCTGAAAAAGTAATCAGAACACCAATGACAAACCAAACAGGGAACCCAATCAATACCCCCTTTGCATACCTTAAAAAACGATCGCGGTTGTTGAATAACATCCAAAAATCGCCTCGTCGCACCTGGGAGGATTTCACTTCATGGTAAAGACCACTCTCACTCATACGAGCACGCAGCAGTAAAAGTAAAATACCCAGACCACCGCCAATATAATAACACAGCCGCCAGTCCTGCGTAGCATTGTAAACAAGGTAGGCAACCAGTGCACCGGCAACTCCGGTGGAAGCAATGATCGTAGCTGCCAATCCTCTTCGTTGTGCAGGTAGCATTTCAGTAACCAATGTGATACTGGCACCCAGTTCCCCTGCCAATCCCAAACCTGCGAGAAAGCGAACCAGTACATATTGAGGAACCGTTTGTACCATCCCATTGGCGAGGTTGGCAAGAGAATAAAGAAGTATGGATCCGAAGAGAACACTCAATCTGCCTTTTTTATCTCCCATAATCCCCCAAAGAATTCCACCCAATGTGAGGCCGACCATTTGAACACTGATGATAAGTTCTCCGCTATGAAGTATTTCTTCAGGAGACAGGCCCAGAGAAGCCAGGCTGGGTTTACGTACGATGGAAAAAAGGAGCAGATCGAAAATATCGACAAAGAATCCGAGCGCACCTACCAGAACAGGGAGGGAGAATAACCCCGGATAACCGGAAGTAGAATGGAGTTGATTAGCTGGGTGTTTGATCACTTTCAGGCTGCTTCTTGTGAAAGATCAGTTTGTAAATCAAAGGTGCAGTGGTTACGAAAACGATACCAAGAACAATTACCTCCAGGTGCAAACGCAAATCAAATCCGAAGCGGGCGAGTATCCATTTTTGCAGGATGTGTCCGGCAAAGAGCATGCTCAATACGCAGGCAACTCAACCACCTATTTTGAATAAGCTGAATTTCTTTTTGTCCATTCCCACAATACCGGCAACGATGGGAGCAAAAGTGCGCACAATGGGAATGAATCGGGCGATAACTATGGCACCACCACCGTGCTTTTCATAAAAATCATGTGCTTGCGTGAGGTACCGCTTTTTGAAAAGCAGGTTATCTTTCCATTCATACATGGCATGCCCTACTTTATTTCCAAACCAGAAGCCAACAAAATTTCCTGCTATACCGGCTGCTGATATCAAACACCCGATAAGGAGAAGGTCAGCCACTTCATTACCGGTACTAAAAAGGGAGCGTGCCAGATCACTGCTGTAAATTCCGGCAACGAATAAAAGACTGTCACCCGGAAGAAAAAATCCGGCGAAGAGTCCTGTCTCGGCAAATACTACGAGTACCACCAGCCATAGTCCACCATGTTCCACATAAAACTGGGGCTGCAATAATTGCGTCCAATGAAATTCTGCGCCTAGCAACAAAGAGAGTAACATCTGAAATAAGTTATTTTATCTATCAAGATTCTACGGTGGGTTGAGCCGGACCCAGTTCATTTTCCCATTTGCTCACGACGGCAGTTGCAAGGGTATTTCCCAGCACATTGGTCGCAGTGCGGAACATATCGCAGAAGTGATCAATTGGAAGTATCAGGGCAATGCCTTCCGGGGGAATCTTGAACATGGCACAGGTTGCAGTGACCACAACAAGAGATGCACGAGGAACTCCGGCAATACCTTTGCTGGTGAGCATCAAAACGAGTAGCATGGTAAGTTGGGTGCCTGTATCGAGGTGAATATTATTGGCCTGAGCAATGGCGATGCTGGCAAATGTCATGTACATCATACTGCCATCAAGGTTAAAAGAGTAACCTAAAGGAAGTATGAAGGAAACGATTTTATTCTTACAGCCAAATCGCTCTAGTTCTTCTGTCAGTTTGGGGAAAACAGCTTCACTACTCGTGGTACTAAAGGCGATGATCAGCGGAGAAAGAATGTGTCGAAGGAGTTCCGGTAAGCGTTTCCCTAATATCAGGTAACCTACAGTGAGCTATATCACCCAGAGTGAAGCTATTCCTATCAGAAAATACAGCATGTATTTGCTATAAAAAATAAATACGT